>NZ_JAKTNR010000007.1:43436-123646 GCF_022760855.1 Thermus albus | reverse complement strand
CCTACTCCAAGTTTCAAGGTCCACGGGGAACGCTGTCCCCAAGGGGATTGTACCACACATCTGCTCCCCACCATGCCATGTGCCACGCAGGGGCACGTGGGGGTCCATGTATCCCCGGTTTGAAAACCGGGGGATTATAGCCCCCCACACCCCCCTTTTCTCTAAGGTATCTAGGGAGCTTGGCGGCATCCTCCACCCCACCTGGGCATTAGTGGAAGAGCTGCCGTATGGCCCTTTCCAACTCTTCCCCGGTCTTGCGGTCCAGGGTGAGCTTAACCTTTAGGGCCACCCGGAGGGCCTCCTCCTCGAGGCTCTCCCGGCTTTGGCATCCCTCCAGCCGGGTTACAAAAGGTTCCGCTTTGGGGCCGAGCCGGGTCTTGAGGAGGCCCACCAGCTTTTGGCAAAGCTCCCTGGGACCCTCCACAGGCAGGATCAGGCCCCGCTTGAGAAGGGCAGCCAGGATGACGTAGGCTTCGTCTCCCAGGCCGCTTTCCCCCACCACCTCCTCCTCGGTGCGCCGGCCGTCGCAGAGGGTGTAGACCCGCCACTCCTCGGGAGTGGGTTTCCAATCGGTTTCCGGAGGACTGGGGTTGCGGCGGAAGACCATGGTTACAAGGAGGCCACGATGGCGTCCACTAGGCGCAGGACCAGGTAGACGAAGACCGCCCCCAGGAGGAGGATCAGGGAAAGTAGGAGCAGGAGGAGGCTACTGGGTTCGCTCCAGGTGAGCACCAGGACTGCCAGGTAGGCCAGGGCGAAGAAGGCGATAAGCGCGAGCATCTGCCCGCCCCTTTCCCCCATGACCCCCCCGGGGATGGCCCGCTTTAGCCGGAACCCGTAGAGGACGTTATAGGCCATCACCACAAGGCCTAGAAGGAGCAGCACTTTTTCCATGGCCCCATTCTAGCCCATCCATTCCCGGATAGGTATAAGCTCACCCCCCTCAACACTTTTCCGCGTGGGACGATAACGGGTATCAAACCAGATCTCCAGCACCGCCCGGTCCAGGCTTTTGGGGGCCACGATTTCCTTGCGCACGTAATAGCCTCCCTCCACGGGGCTTATCTCCATGGATTTGGAGAGCCTGAGCTCCACCACCTCGCCGCTTTGGGTGCGCACCCTAACCCGGAAGGCCAAGGGGCCTTCGGGCTTCACATGGGGATCTGGGCGCAAGAACCACATGCTAGGCCAAAGCGTAGAGGAGTTCCGCCAAGAGGGCCGCGCGACGGGGGATCTCCGAGACCACCACGTACTCGGTCTTCTGGTGGGCATCCCCCCCAAGGAGGCCCAGGCCGTCCAGGGTGGGCACCCCCAAGGCGGCGGTGAAGTTTCCGTCCGAGCCCCCGCCTACCCGGCCTGGGCGTAGGGAAAGCCCCAGGGCTTCCCCAATGGCCCGGGCCTTCTCAAAGAGGGCCAGGCTTTCCGCGGTGGGCTCCATGGGGGGGCGGTTCAGGCCTCCAGAAAGCTCCAGCCTGGCCCCAGGGAGGACAGGGGTCAGATGTTTTAGGCTTTCCTCCACCCGCCTCACCTCCTCCAGGGTCCAGGCCCTGAGGTCTATTTCCACCCAGGCCTCCTCGGCCACCACGTTGCTTACCGTGCCCCCTGCCACCACGTTGGGGCCTAGGGTGGTGCCCTTCTCCCGGTCCTCGAGGGCCGCCACCTTCACGATCTGATGGGCAAGCTCCAGGATGGCGTTTACCCCCTTTTCCGGCTCCACCCCCTGGTGGGCGGCCTTTCCCAAGGCCTTAAGGCGGTAGAGCCCCACCCCCTTTCGGGCCACCTTGGGATCCCCTTCCGCCGTGGGAGGCTCCAGGACCAAAACGGCCCGGGCCTTCTTCGCTGCCGCCTCAATCAGGGGCCGGCTTTCCTTGGAGCCGATTTCCTCGTCGGGGGTGAAGAGGATTTCCAAGGCCGGAAGCCTCCTGCTGCTGGCCTCCGCGTGGCGGAGGGCATAGAGCAGGGCCATGATGCCCCCCTTCATGTCGTAGACCCCAGGGCCCACCGCCCGGTCCCTTTCCAGGCGGAAGGGCTCGGGGAAGCTTCCCTTAGGGTGGACGGTGTCGTAGTGGCAGAGGATGAGGATCGGGGCCCCTTCCCCTTCCCGCTTCAAAAGGAGGATGGGGCCTAGGGGGGTATCTTTACGGGAAAGCCGCCCCTGGAGAGGCCCGAAGGCTTCTTCCAAGAAAGCGGCAGCTTCCTGAAGGCCCTTCGGGTCCTTGGTGGGGGATTCCCGGCGCACGAAGGTCTCGAGGTCCTTTAAAAACTCGGGTAGCTTTGCCTGCATCCAGGCTAGGGTTTCCATGGGCCCATTATGGCGCAACCCCTTGGGGCCTGGTGCCTCTTGGCAAGGGGACCTCCACGTGGTATAAAGGAAGGGTATGCCCTTCGGGGCCGGTTCCCACGGAAGCGGGGAGTGAGGCTTCTCCCCCTCCTTTTCGTGTGGACGTGCGCAAGATGCGCCCGCCTTCCCTAGAAGGCGCGTAAGGAGGAAAGAGGCGGCATGGAAGAAAAGGCGACCCAGGTCAGCGAAGCCAACTTGACCCCAGACAAGGCCTTCAGCATGGAAGAGGCCCTGCAGGAGACCGAGGCCCGCTTGGAAAAACGCGTGCGCCCCGGGCAGGTCCTGACGGGCAAGGTGGTCTTGGTGGGCTCAGAGGGTGTGGCGGTAGATATCGGCGCGAAGACGGAAGGCATCATCCCCTTTAACGAACTTACAGAGAAGTCCCTTCCTGAGCAGGAGTTAAAGGCCCTTCTGAAGCCTGGGGATCTGGTGCGGGTCCAGGTCACCAAGGTAGACCCGGAGACGGGCCAGGTCTTCCTTTCCCGTAAAAGGGTAGAGGCCACGGAGCACTGGGACCGCATCCGGGAGCTTTATGAGAAGGGCGAGCCGGTGACCGTCACCGTGAAGGAGAAGGTCAAGGGAGGCGTGATTGCCGACCTGGATGGTGTATCCGCCTTCATCCCTGCTTCGCAGCTGGACCTCAAGCGCATCCCCAACCTGGATGCCTACGTGGGCCAGCAGATCCTGGTGAAGATCATCGAGTTCCACCGCAAGAAAGGACGGGTTTTGCTTTCCCGCCGGGCGGTGTTGGAAGAGGAGCAAAAGCGGGCCAAGGAGGCCTTTTTCCATAGCCTCCAGCCCGGGCAGGTGGTGGAGGGTACGGTGGTGGACGTCACCGACTTCGGGGCCTTTGTGAACCTGGGTCCGGTGGACGGCCTGGTGCACCGTTCCGAGATCACCTGGGGGCGGTTTAACCACCCCAAAGAGGTGATCCACAAGGGCCAGAAGGTGCGGGCCCAGGTGGTTTCCGTGGACCCGGAGAAGGAGCGGGTGAACCTCTCCATCAAGGCCCTCATCCCCGATCCCTGGGTCACGGTGGCCGAGAAGTACCCGGTGGGAAGCCGTGTCCGGGGCAAGGTGGTGGGCCTCACCCAGTTCGGGGCCTTTGTGGAGGTGGAGCCGGGCCTCGAGGGGCTCATCCACATTTCCGAGCTTTCCTGGACCAAAAGGCCCAAGCACCCCTCCGAGGTGGTGAAGGAAGGGGAGGAGGTGGAGGCGGTGGTCTTGAGGCTGGACCCCGCGGAGCGCCGCCTCTCCTTGGGCCTCAAGCAGACCCAGCCCGACCCTTGGCAACTCCTCACGGAAAAGTATCCTCCGGGCACGGTGGTCAAGGGCAAGGTTACCGGGATCACCGACTTCGGGGTCTTCGTGGAGCTGGAGCCGGGCATGGAGGGCCTGGTCCATATTTCCGAGCTGGACCACGCCCGCATTGAAAACCCCGCCGCCCTCTTCAAGAAGGGGGAGGAGATGGAGGTGGTGGTCCTCAACATAGACCCCGTGGAGCAGCGTATCTCCCTCTCCCGCAAGCGCCTTCTGCCCCCGCCCCCTCCCAAGATGGAGGAAGAGCGGCCCCGCCGGGCCAAGGGCAAGGAGGCCCGGGGCAAGAGGAAGCCCGGACCCCGCCGGGAGGAGCGCCGGGAGTACGAGTACGGGGCCGTGGCCGAGTACAACCTGTACGATGCCTCCGCGGTGCCCACGGCCAGCGCCAGCGTGAAACTGGGGGACCTTTACGGGGACCTTCTGGCCAGCCTGGGCCTCGAGGAGGAAAAGTCCTCTTAGAGAAAAGGGGGGTGTGGGGGGCTATAATCTCCCGGTTTTCAAACCGGGGATACATGGGTCAGCGAAGCTACATTAACTCCCCCACGTGTCCCGTAGGGTCACACGGCACATTTTGCGGTAGGTGTGCTATGATATGCCCGTGGACCAGAAGCACTGTCCACCCATGGCAGGTCACGGGCAAAAGCCCGTATCTTGAGCTTGAGCATAGCGCTCGCCTGCCGCGGAACGGAATTTTCCAGGCTTGGACGGAGCCTTCGGGGATAGGCGCTCCAACCTAGAACCGAGAAGCCTCGCTCTTCAGAGCGAGGAGTCGTCACACCGGAGGGAAACGCTATGGCCCCCACCTGTGGCGGGGGCCCTTCTTCTAACCCTATCTAGGCCTTGTGGGGGGCTTCCTCCTTCCCGAAGAAGATGCGGAGCAGGGTGTAGGAGACGATGTAGGTGAGCAAGGGCCCGCCCAGGACTAGGGTCCAGAGCACGGCGTTGTTCCCCAGGATGGAGCCCTGCTGTTGGAAGTCAATCTTGTACCCGGCTAGGGTGGTCATCAGGAAGAAGACCAGAAGGGCTAGGATCACGCTGGTGCGCACCGGGTGCTCCGAGGGGAGTTCCATGTAGCGCATCTTATCCTTGCGGGTGTCCACGAAGGGCAAGAGGAGGCCCACCAGGCCCAGGATTCCCGGGATCACCACCCCCCCGATGAACTCCGGCCCGATGGTGGCCCCAAATAGGTGGAACTCCCAGGTGGAGGGGATGATCTGCAGGATGCCGTAGATCCAGAGGAAGTACCAGTCGGGCTTGACCGCGGGGGTGTTGGGGGTGGGCGGGCCAAAGGCCTCAATGGGGTGGGCAAGGAAAGCCCCGGCGATCAGGGTCATGATGCCCACGTAAAGGGCGAAGAGGATGCCCATCATCACCAGCTGCTGGGGGTACATGGGCACGCCAAGGATTCTTCCCGGGGCCACCTTTTCCGCATAGCGGGGCTGGGTGTGCTTCTGCTTCATCATGATGGCCATATGCCCCCCGATGAGGGCCATGAGAAGCAGGGGAAGCCAGAGGACATGAAGGCTATAGAGCCTGGGAATGGCCTTCTCGGAACCGGGGAACTCCCCCCCGAACATCACCTGGGCCAAGGTGGACCCCACCCAGGGGATGGAGGCGGCGATGCCGTAGCCGATGCGGGTGGCGGTGACGGCGTAGTTGTCGTAAGGCAGGGCATAGCCCGTGAAGGCGGTGACCACCGCCAGGCCCAAGAGGGCGAGGCCCACCAGATAGTTAAGCTCCCTAGGCTTCTTGTAGGCTCCCGAAAGCAGGATGCGGAGCATGTGCAAGAAGGCGGCAGCGATCATCACGTGGGCCGACCAGTGGTGGAGGCTCCGGATCACCGCCCCGAAGGGGAGGCTATCAATGTAGAGCACGCTGGCGTAGGCCGCGGGCACGGTGCGGCCATCGGGGAGCCTAACCTCCCGGATGGAGGGCTCAAAGTTCAAGGTGAGGAAGATGCCGGTGAGCACCAGGACGATGAAGGCAAAGAGGGTGATCTCCCCCAGGAAGAAGGAGTGGTGTACGGGAAAGGCCTTGCGCAAGACCTTCTGGTAAAGGCCCGTGAGATCTAGGCGTTCGTCTAGCCACTTGTACATGGTTGCCCCCTAGACGTGCGCGTGCGAGCAGAAGCCTCCGTCCGCCTTAACCCCTACCTCACCCAGGAACTCTCCCGCAGCTACCAGGACGCCGTCTTCTACCTTAAGGGGAAGCTGGGGTACGGGCCTGGGGGGTGGCCCGGCGATAACCTTGGCCCCCTGGGCGAATTCGTAGACGCCACCGTGGCAAGGGCAGAGGCCCGCTTTCTTGTCCGCCACCCACTGGCTTATGATGCACCCCAGATGGGTGCAGACGGCGGAAAAGGCCACCACGCCTTCCACGCTGTGCTGGGCTACCTCGGGGGAGAGCTCCTCGGGGCGATAGTGCACCACCAAAACGGTGTTCTTGGCCTCGCCGCTTTTTACCACCTTGGTCTTGGGGTCCATGGGATAGGCCAAGACAAAGGGATCGCCGGGCTTCAGCTCCTCGAGGCGGATGGGCTTGGGCTCCCCTCCCCCTTGGGCGTAGACCAGGATGTCCCCCGGCTTCAAGGGCTCCTTCTCTGGGGTCACCTCGGCCTTGGGGCGCAGGCTGGCCCCCACGTAGAAGGCGGAGACCAGGGAAAGGCCGATTCCGGTGCCGATGGCGGTCTTCAGGAAAAGCCGCCGACGGGATCGTTGCAAGCGGATTTCGCGTTCGTCCATACCTCACCTCTTACCAGGGGAAGTGGCTTTTCTCCTCCTCGGTAACCACCTCATCCCGGCCAAAGTACTTCTTGTAGATGCCCAAAAGGACCGCCACCACCAGGCTGATGGCCCCGAAGACCAGGCCCTGGAGCCAGGTGGGGTTGTGCCCGGTCTGGGCGGAGTAGACGATGAGGCGGACGAAGAAACCGGAAAGGGCCGTAAGGAGGAGGACCAGGATTACCCCGGCCACCATGGGGGCGGTGGAGGGGGTGGGGAAATGGCGCCCAGGGCGAAGTTCTATGCCCTCCAGCCAGTAGGAAACCAGGCCGATGAGGCCGTAGAGGAGAAAGACGGCGCCAAAGGCCATCAGGCCGATCTGGCCCACGGAGAGCTCCTCCGGGGTGTGGCCCAGGAGGCGGGCGATATGGAGCCCATCCTGGTAGGCCGTGTAGAAGAGGCCTAAGGCTAGGATGAGGGCGAAGGTGGGGAGGATGGGGTCGTTGCGGTACATGCTTCCCTCCTTACTCCACCGGGCCGAAGCTGTTGCCGAAGCTGTTGCGGATGTAGGTGGCCACGGCCTTAAGTTCTTCTTCCGTGAAGGCCGCACCCACCGCCGGCATAGCCCCGCGCCCGTTCTTTACGGTGTCTAAGATCAACTGCGCGTCCTTTAGGTTAGGATTCCCCGCTAAGGCCGGGAAAGCTGGGGGCATCCCCTGACCGTTAGCCTGGTGACAGGCAGCGCAGTGGGCCTCGTAGATGGACTTACCCTTCTCCATGAGGGCTTGGTCTACTCCTGCCGCGGCCTGGCTGCTCCCTTCCTTGGGAGCTTGAGCCTCCTGGGCCGGCGGGGCTACCTGGGCCACCACGGTTTCCGCGGCTGGGCTTAGGGCGAAGTAGGCCCAGATGCCGCCCAACACGATCACCGAGGCCACCACGTACCAGATGGGGTTGAAGCGCACTGGCTCCACGGGGAGCTCGGGTTCCCCCACCGCCAGGCGGAGCTCGAGGGTCCCCGCCACCTCGCTCCCCTCGTCCAGGCCCAGGACCATCACGTCGGGGTAGTTGTTTACGGTGAAGGGAATCTCCCTTATCTCCTCGCCTCCCCCACGGAAATGGGTCACCACCCGTAGGACGTGCTCCCCATCCGGGATCTTTCGGGTGTCCAGGTTCAGCCGGTAAGGGGGTTCCTTGAGAACCGCCAGGGGTTCGCTGGCCCCATCCAGGTACACCTCAATCCGGTCTACGACCATTCCGCCTCCCTTTGTGAAGGGGGGTACAAACCCCCACTTCACTACTATAAGCGTACCCCGCCAAGGACATGTGTCCCGCTTATGGCGTTCAGGAAGCCGTGAGGACCTGAAGGCGAACCAGGCTTTGCCGCACCCCTAAGGCGCTTCCGCCCACCTCGAGGGCCGCGGTATTGGGGAATGTCCTTAGGCGGGGAACTAGCCTCTCCCATGGAACCATTCCGGTTTCCACCGGCAAATGATCGTCTCTGTGGCCGTGGTTGTCGTGGAGGTGCAGGTGAAGAAGCCTATCCCCCAACTCCTCCCAGTAGAGGAGGGGCCCCCTAGGGCCCAGTTCCACCAACGCATGGCCCACGTCCAGGCAGAAGCCATACTGAGGGAAACGCTCTAAGAGGGCCTTTAGCTCTTCCGGACCCCGGAGGAGGTCCTCCGGGGAAAGGGCCAGGTTTTCCAAAGCCACAGGAAAGGGAAGGGGGAGGAGGGCGGAGAGGGTCTTTTCCAAGGCCTCCCGGGCCAGGCTTAAGGCCATGGGGTGGCGCACGGGCACCTGGCCGGTGTGGAGCACGCCCACCTTGGCCCCCAGGGCCTCGCCGAACTCCAGGGCCCGCTTCAGGCGCTCCTCCGCCAAGGCGCGGACGCTGGGGATGAGGCTGGCCGGGTTCATCTCCACGAAGGGCAGGTGCAGGGTGAACCCCACCCCTAAGGCCTCGCCCGTGGCCCGGAGGGTTTTAGCATCGGGAAGGGGCAGGACCTCGTGCAGGTCGTAGGGAACCTCGAGGTCCAGCCCCAGCTCCGCTGCCAGGCGGAAGGCCTCCTCGTAACCCATCTCCGCATTAAAGGGACTAAAGCCTAGGCGCATCCCTGCCATTTTAGGGGGTTTGCCAGGGGCGTTACCGGATGGCCTCCGCTTTTTTCTGGGCCTCCTCCAGGGCTCGCTGGGGAGGTACGCCGCCCTTTAGGGCCTTTTCCAGGGCCTCGGCCAGGACGCTGGCCCAGGCGGAGAACTGGGGGATGCGGGGCCGCTCCTGGGCATAGGCGATCTGCTCAAAGGCCACCTTGCGGAAGGGGTTTTCCCGATAGAAGCCCTCCAGGAGGGGGATGGCCGACTTGCGCACCGGGACGTAATAGCTGGCCTCCACCCAGCGGGCCACGTTTGCAGGTTCCATCAAGTATCTCCAAAACTCCAGGGCTCCCCGCACCTGGGCTTCCGTGGCCCCCCGCAGGACCACCAGCTGGGCTCCACCCATGGGCACCCTTCCCCCGGGCTCCCGGGGCACGGGGGCCACCCCCAGGGTGAAGGCGAAGGAGAAGTTCTCGGCCGCGGGCCAGTTGGCGATGGAGGCCATGACCATCATGCCCTTGGTGCGCACGAAGTCCAGCTGGGCGAAGGTGGCCTCGGCCATGTTCCTTGCGGAAAGGGCCCCCGCCTTGTTCAGGCGCCATAGCATCTCCAGGGCTTCCAGGGCCTCTTTGGAGGTAAAGTTGGGTTTACCTTCCCGCACCAGGTTCCCGCCCCGACTGGTCACCATGGCCTCAAAAAGCCAGGCCTGGGGGTCGGTGACGAAGATGAAGCCCTTCGCCTGGCGGGAGGTAAGGGCCTTGGCCACCTCTTCAAACTCCTTCCAGTTCCTTGGGGCCTTAAGCCCTTTGGCCCGGAAGACATCCAGGTTGTAGAAGAGAACGGGGGTGGAGGTATTCAGGGGAAGGCCGTAACGCTTGCCGTCCATGACCCCGTAGTTCCAGGCGGGTTCAAAGAGGTCTTCCAGGAAGGCCCGGTCTAGGTTCAAGTAGGCGTCCAGGGCCACGGCCCGGCCTTCCCCCACGAGCCGGGGGAAGAAGCTGATCTCCGCCTGGAAAAGCACGGGTTGGCTCCCCGTGCGCAGGGCCGCCACCAGTTTGGTTTCCGTATCCCGGTAGTCCCCCGCGTACTGGGGGCTGACCCGGTAAAGCCCTTGCCGGGTGTTGAACTCCTGGGCGAAGCTGGAGAGAAGCCGGCCCGCGGGGCCATCCATGGAGTGCCAGAAGGAGACCTCCACCTGGGCTAGGCCGGGAAGGAGGAAGAGGACCAGGGCAACCAGCTTTTTCATGGAGGGGATTTTACCACCCTCCTTGTCAGAGGGGTATCAGGCCTTTTCTCCCCCCACCGGGCGCCGCAGGTGCCCAGATAAAGAAGGTGCCCTACCGCCTTTCCACCGCCAGGGCTTTTTTCTGGGCCTCCTCGAGGGCCGCCAAGGGCCTTACCCCCTGTTTGAGGCTCCTTTCCAAGGCCTCTTCCAGGTAGCTATACCAGACCACCAGCTCCGGGTCCTGGCTCCAGGGACGCCCCACCTCCGCCTGGGCGAAGACCGCTTGCCTTTCGGGATCTTTCAGGAAATCGGCCAGCTCCCTTTCCGCCTCCTTCCTGAGGGGTAGGTACCAGGTGGTGCGCACCCACCCCGCTTGGCGTTTGGGTTCCAGGAAGTGGAGCCAGAAGGCCACCGCCCCCCGGGCCTGTTCGGGGCTTGCCCCTTTGAGCACCGCCAAGGCCGCCCCGGAAAGGGGCACCGCACCCCCTTCCCGCCTCGGCAGGGGGGCTAGGCCCACAGCGAAGGGTAAGGAGGTTTGGGAGAGGACCACGGGCAGGGCCGTGGTGGGCCCGATGCCCATGAAGGCCTTGGTACGCAGGAAATCGGCCACGGCAAACTGGGCCTCGGCCAGGTTCCTGGCCTGGGCATGCCCCTTCTGCACCATGCGGTAAAGCATCTCCAAAGCCTCCACCACCTCCTTGGAGGTGAAGGCGGGAAGGCCATCCTTCACCAGGCTTCCCCCCAGGCTCATGACGATGGCGTTGAAGCTCCAGATGTCCGTGGAGATGACAAGCCCCTTGCTGGTGCGGCTGGTGAGCCTACCGGCGGCCTCCTCCACCTCGGCCCAGGTCCTGGGGGGCCTAAGGCCCCGGGCGCGGAAGGCATCCTTGTTGTAGTAGAGGGCGGGCACGGAAAGCCCCAGGGGAAGGCCATACGTTTGGCCCCGGACCTGGGTGGTTCGCAGCATCTCCGGGTAGAGGTCCTTGGGCAGGTTTTGCAGGTAGGGGTTCAGGGCCAAGGCTACCCCTTCCTGGGCCAAGCGGGGCAGGAAGGAAAGCTCCCCGTGGAAAAGGACCGGGGCCCCTCCCGAGCGCAAAGCGGCCAGGAGCTTTACCCCCGCTTCCCGGTAGTCCCCCACGTACCGGGCTTCCAGGCGGTAGGTGCGCTGGGAGGCGTTGAAGCTTTGGATGGCTTCCTCCAGCACCACGTTTCCTGGGGGGCCTGCCGTATGCCAAAAGGGGATGACCACCTGGGCCTGAGCGAGGGAAAAAAGGACCAGGGGCAGGGAGAGAAGCCGCCTCATGCCCTAAAGGTTACCGGGCCTGGGGTGAGAGGGCTGAGAAGGGAAGGGAAAGCTCCTTAAGAAAGGGCTCGGCCCTACGGTAAAGGACCTCCCGGAGGGCCAGGAAGCGTTCCCTTGCTGCCAAGCCGGGGAAGTTGGGGGGAAGAAGCTCTGGGGGCAGCAGGGGGTCTAGGAAAAGGAGCTTGCGCATCTCGTGTACCAACCGGGTGAGGGCCTGGAAGGCCCCAAGGGGGTCTTCGGGCACCCCTTGGGGAAAGAGGGCCTGGTAGTGGGCGGAAGCTTCCTCCAAGGGGAAGGCCCGCAAGACCTCTTCCTTGGCCCCCAGGTGCTCCGCCCGGAAAAGGGTGGCGGAAAGCCCGTAAAAGGCGAGAAGCTCCCGGGTGGCGGCAGGGTCCACCCCTGCCCCCAGGTAGACCCCGCTTTGCAGGCTACCGTAGCCCAAAAGGGCCATCTCCCGCCGAAAGCGCTCCCTCTCCCCCCGTTCCTTGGGACCTTCCGGCAGGACCAGGAGGAAACGCCCGTCCCAGGGGCTGGGGGGGTCGTAGAGGCGTTTCCGCACCTGGCGCACCTGCCAGTAGACCCGGTCGGAAAGGGCGTAGTAGGCCAGCCTTCCCAGCCGCCGGGGCTCCACCCAGCCCCTTTTGGCGCTCCGGGAAAGGGCCGCCCGCACCGCAGCCTCGGAGAAGCCCAAGACCTCCATCATGGCGATAAGGTCCCGCACCGGGGCACGCCTTTCCGGGTAGACATATTCCAAAAATATGGTGAAAAGGGTGGATCTCGCCCGCATCAGAAGGCTGGCTCCAAAAGGCGTTCCCTGTACTCCTTGAGGGCCCCCTCGAGGAAAGCCGCCAAGGGCATGGTCCCCAGGTTCCCCCGAAGCCGCCTGCGGACGCTCACCGTGCCCTCGGCCTTTTCCTTGTCCCCCACCACCAGGATGTAGGGCACCTTCCCCACCTCGGCGTCGCGGATGCGGGCCTGCATGCGCTCAGGGCGCAGGTCGGCTTCGGCCCTGAGGCCCGCCTCTTTGAGCTTAGAGACCACCTCCTTGGCGTAGTCCTCCTGCTTTTCCGAAACCGGGACCACCACCATTTGCACCGGGGAAAGCCACAGGGGGAAGTTCCCGGCAAAGTGCTCTATCAGGATGCCGATGAAGCGCTCCAAGGAGCCGAAGGGGGCGCGGTGGATCATGACGGGGCGGTGCTCGGCCCCATCCGGCCCCACATACGTGAGGCCGAAGCGCTCGGGCAGGTTGTAGTCCACCTGGATGGTACCCAGCTGCCACTCCCTGCCCAAGGCGTCTTTGACCACGAAGTCCAGCTTGGGGCCATAGAAGGCGGCATCCCCTTCCTCCACCGTGTAGTGAAGGCCGGCTTCCAAGGCCGCCTCCTCAATCTGCCTTTCCGCCAAGGACCATTTGGCCTCGTCGCCCACGTACTTTTCGTTTTTGGGGTCCCGGGTGCCGATACGGGCTCTATAGTCCTTTAGGCCCAGGGTGGAAAGCACCTTCAGCACCAGATCCAAGACCCCTAAGAACTCCTCCTTCACCTGCTCAGGGGTGCAGAAGAGATGGGCGTCGTCCTGGGTGAAGCCCCGAACCCGCGTGAGGCCCAGAAGCTCCCCCGCCTTCTCGTAGCGGTAGACGGTGCCGAACTCGGCAAGCCTTAGGGGAAGCTCCCGGTAGGAGCGCTTCTTAAAGGCATAGATGCGGATATGGTGGGGGCAGTTCATGGGCTTCAGGAGGTACTCCTCCTCCTCGCCCCGCTCCTTAAAGCTGATGGGAGGGAACTGGCTTTCCGCATAGTAGGGGTAGTGGCCGCTGGTCCGGTAGAGCTCGAGGCTCCCGATATGGGGGGTGGTGACCAGCTGGTAGCCCCGCTTTACCTGCTCCTCCCGCATAAAGGCAACCAGTTCCTCGCGGATCACGTTGCCCTTGGGAAGCCATAGCACCAGACCCTTCCCCACCATGGGGTCTATGAGGAATAGTTCCAGCTCCCGTCCCAAGCGGCGGTGGTCCCGCTTCTTGGCCTCCTCCAGTTGCCAGAGGTACTCTTTGAGCTCCTCCGCAGTGCGGAAGGCCACCCCGTAGACCCGTTGCAGCATGGGCCTGGTTTCGTCCCCCCGCCAGTAGGCCCCGGCCACGTGGGTGAGCTTGAAATGGGGAGGGATGCGGCCCGTGGAGGGCACATGGGGCCCGCGGCAGAGGTCGGTGAAGCCGTAAGTCTCGTCCCCCTGCTGGTAGAAGCTGATCTCCTCCTCCTCGGGCAGGTCCAGGATGAGCTCGGTCTTGTAGGGGTCCTGGCCCTGGTAGCGGGAAAGGGCCACCTCCCGGGGCAACACGTAGCGGCGCAAGGGGAGGTCTTTGGCGATGATGGCCCGCATCCTTTCCTCTATGGCGGGGAGGTCTTCCTCGGAGATGGGCTCGGGGGCGTCTATGTCGTAGTAGAAGCCCTTTTCTATCACCGGCCCCACCCCTAGCTTCACGCTTTCCGGATCGTAGCCCTTTTCGGCAAAGAACTCCTTCACCGCCTGGGCCAGCACGTGGGCCAGGGTGTGGCGGAAGAGGAGCTGGTACTCGGGGTCCTTCTCGGTGAGGATCTTGACCTGGGCCCCCGGGGGAAGGGGCTTGAGGAGGTCGTAAAGCTCCCCGTTCACCAAGGCGCCCACGGCGGCCTTGGCCAGCCCCGGGCCTATGGCCCGGGCCACGTCCCAGGCGGTGGCGCCCTCCTCCACCTCGAGGGCCTTTCCATCCGGTAGGTAGACCACCATGGACCCTACTATACACAGCCCGGTGGCCGGTTGGGACCGGCCCAGCTTAGGCCCGAACCCCCTTTGAGGCCCTGGGGTAGGCCGGCGAAAACCTTTCCCGCGCGCTAGGGGAAGCCCCTGGTCCCTAGGGGGCCTGGAAGGCGGTCTTCCAGCTGGGGGTGAGGCCTTATCCCTCTTGCGGCAACTTCCTGCCCGCATAAAGGGCCCAGGCGTAGAAGAAGGCCGCCAGGAGGAAGAGGGTGGGAAAGCCCAACCGGTCCGATAGCCATCCTCCCAGCACGGTAGAGAAGGCAAAGAGCCCGGCCACGGTGTTGGCGAGGCCGATATGGGCGCTGCGTTCCTCCGGGGGGGCCAGGTTTAGAAGGTAGGTGGTGGTGGCAAGGCCCAAGGCGGCCAAGTAGGCTCCTTGCAGCAGAAAGACCAGGCCAAAAAAGGGGGGAGGCAGGAGAAGGGCCAGAAGGGGAGCGAAAAGGGCTAGGAACGACCCAGCCTGAAGCACCCCCTTGGAGCTACGCTTTCCCAGCTTGGCCCAAAGCAGGTTGGAAAGGGTGAAGGAGAGGGCATAAAGGGAGAGGTAAAGCCCAAGCTCCTTCCCTTGGCCCAAAGCCCGCACGGCGTACACCGCATAGAAGGGCTCGGCCATACCGGCTAGGCCCAGGAGAATGCGCACCCGTAGGTAGCGGCGGAAGCCGGGTTTTTGCAGGGGGAGCCAAAGGTCAAGCTTATGGGTCCTGGGGGGTTCCTCGGGTTCCTCCGTGAGGCCAAAGAGGTACCACCCCAGGCCGAAGGCCAAGGCTCCTAGGGCGAAGAGGAGGGCGTAGGGCAGGGGAAAGGGGAGGGGAAGGGCCAGGATTTCCCGCACCCCAAACCCCGCCAGGAAGGCCAGGAGCCCTCCCACCAGGTTCCGGGCGGAAAAGAGGTGGGCCCGGCGCTCCTTGGGGGTGGTCTTGGCCACCACCTCCCAGAAGGGAAGGCTGGAAACCCCAGTGAAAAGGGCGTTCAAGAGAAGCCCGAGGAGGAAGCCCGTTAGGAGCAGGCCAGGCCAGCTCCCCAGGGAGAAGGCGGACAAGGCCATGAGAAGTACTCCGGAAAGCCTTAGGGCAGCAACCCGCCGGTACAGGAGGATTTTCCGGGGAAACCGGGCCACGTAGGAGGCCAAAAAGGCCTGGGGGATCATGCCCCCCGCCTGGAGCAAGGCGGGCAGAAGGCCGATCAAGGCTCCCGGGGCCCCCAGCTTGGCGGCGAAGCTGGTGAGAACGATGTTGGGGTTTAAAAGGGTATCCCCCAGCCACACCGACCAGCCGTTGAGCACCGCTAGGCGGTAGTTCCTTTCCCTAAGGTCTAAGATGGTAAGGATGCTGCTTCCTTCTCTTGGGCCCTTCCACATCCTGCATCCACGCTACAACGCCGCCACCGTTTTGGCCCTTTTGGAGGAGGCCCGCCCCAAGGTTGTGTACCTGGCCTCCCACTCAGAGGTGGAACTGGAAGGGGGCCTTTGGCGGGAGGAAGACCCGCTTCTTTTCCATCTCCTGCCTTGGGCGGAGGAAAGGGGAATCCCGGTGGTGGCCCTGGACGAGGAGGCGCACCTCAAAGGGGAGGCCGAGGCTTTCCGCCAGGCCCTGGCCCAGCATCCCTTGGGCAAGCCCCATCTGGAGAGGATGCGGGGTTTTGACCAGGAGCTTTTGCAGCTACTTAGGCTTCCCCTTACCCCAGAGGACCTAGGCTCCGAGGGCTTCCTCTCCCGCTTACGCCAGGTGTATGGGGGTTTCGTTCAGGCTTTTGGGGAAGGGCCAGCCACGGGGTTTCGGGCCAGGCGGATGGAGGGGGTGGTGAAGGCCCTAAAGGGCAAGGAGGGGGCGGTGGTAGCCGAGCTTCTGGACTACCTTTTCCTTTCGGAGCGCTTGCCCTTGGCCTTGCCCAAGGTCCATGAGCCCACGGAGGCCGAGCGCCAAAGGGCCCTTTTGGATCGGGCCTGGCAGCTTAAGGAAGGGGACGACTGGGTAGGGCTTCTGGAGGGGCTTTTCCAGATTGGAAGTCCTGAGGCCCTTTACCTGGCGGCCCAGATCTACCTGGCAGCGGGGGAGTGGCGGGAGGCCCTGGCCCTCATGGAGGAGGTCTTCCGCATGGACTTCCAGCACCCCGGGTATCTTCCGGGCTACGTGTTGGCGCGTTTCGGCCAACTCCTGGACCTGGCGGGGGAAAGGGAACGGGCCTTGAGGGCCTACCGGGGGGTTTTGGCCCTCTCCTGGGCCCCTGAGGAGGCGAGGTCCGTTGCCTTGGCGGGATTGAGAAGCCCGTTTCGGCTTCCTTCCTGATGGTCCCAGGAGGGGAAAGGAGGCTTGGCCAGCCTAGGGCCCAGAGTGGGACTTTGGGACAGCCCACCAGGCTCCCAAGAGTCGGGGCATTTGTCCCGGGAGCCGTTGCCTAAAATGCAAGCATGGAGGTGGAGATTCGCCGGGCTCGCCACGCGGCCTATCTCCGCTTGGCGGCGGCCCATGCGGGCCCCTTGGGGCCGGCCCTTTTAGGGCACCCTGAGCTGGCTCCCCTTTACTCTAAGGCTTATGCCGCTTGCCGAGGGGCCAAGGAGCTGCCCTGCGCGGGGGTTGGGGGAGAGCCGCGGGCGTGTGTGGTGCGGCGGTTAGAGCACCTGGCCTACAGTGCCCTGCGCGGGGGCAAGCGCCGGCGGGAGCAGGAGAAGGCTATGGTGGAGGGGCTTTTGGTTTGCGTGGCCCATCTGGCCCAGGAGTTTCCACCGGAGTTTGCTCCTATCCTCGAGGCCACCCGGAAGGCCCTGGAGAGGGACCTGCAGTACCTTAAGGGCCTGGCCCAGGATAAGCCCCTACCCGTTTCCTAGCCCTGGCCTCCTTGGGACTTCTACCTGCTAGGCATGGAGCCCCGATGGGCCGGGGTCTAGCGAGCCTCTGCACGAACGGATGGCATCCCCCCGGACGGGGCTGGGAGGTGGAAGGGGCTTAAGCCCCTGGCCAGGCTAGAGCAGGTGGTGCATCTTGCCCAGGACCAGCATCACCGCCACGGTGCTGGCAGCCAGGATGATGAGCATCAGCATGAAAAGGATGAAGCGGAGGTCAAAGGTTTCCCCTTCGGTGGTCAGGATGCGGGGATTTAGGATCAGGTAGAAGAGCAGGGTAACCAAGGCCGCTCCCATGGCAAACAGCACGATATACACCATATTCTCCCTCCCGTTACCAGAGGCTGAAGAGCGCCTCCAGGCTTGCCCGTAAGTTTACCAGACCCACCCCGTAGGTGGGAATCCCCAAGGCTAAACCCACGCTTCCCCAATAGGGCCCTGGGCTTATGGGTAGGTTCAGGGGAAGAGAGGGGCTTTCCCAAGGGGCATAGGCCCGCACCTCCCGGTAGAGGAGGCCCGTGGGGGCTGCCACCTGGAGGGTCAGGGGTTCCCCTTCGGCTTCCAGGAGTAGCCAGCCCTCGGCGGTTTCCTTGGCTCCGGGGAAGCTCTGGCCTAGGCCCTCTCCGGGAAAGGCCAAGAGGAGGCGGTCGGGGCGGGTTCTTTCCAGAAGGTGGGCCAGGGGAGCCCGGGTGGGGCCGGTAAGGGGGAGGCCTTCCAGGGTGGGGGAAAGGGGGGAGGGGTCCAGGGCGAGAAGAATCCGCCCCCGAAAGCGGAGGCCGTTTAGGGCCCGTAGCACGGCCAGGGCCTCTTCGTAGGGGGCGTGGAGGAGGTAGGTCTTTCCTCCCCGGGCACCTTCCAGGTAACAGTAGAGGGTACCGAACTCGTCCAAGCCCGCCCTCACGTGTTCCGAGAGGACCTCGAGGTCCGCAGAAAGCTGTTCCAGCAGTGAGGAAACCATAGCCCTCATGGTATTCTAAAGGCCGTGCGTTACCTGGTCCTCTCCGACATCCACGGCAACTGGCCCGCCCTGGAGGCCGTGCTGGAGGCCGCACCCCCCTTTGACCGGGTGCTTTTCCTGGGGGATGCCGTGGGCTACTACCCGGATGGGGACCGGGTGTTGGACTGGCTCATGGAGGTGGAGGCCCAGTGCGTTCTGGGCAACCATGACGCCTGGCTTCTAGCCTTGGACCGCCTGCCAAAGGAGGGGGTGATCCTGGAGATCCTGGCCTGGCAACGGAAGAGGCTTTCCCAAAGGCACCTGGATTTCCTCGCCTCCTGGCCCTGGCAGAAAGAGGTGGATGGGGCGTTTTTGGTGCACGGCAGCCCCTGTGACCCCCTGGAGTACCTGGATGAGCTGGAACTGGCCCGCCAGGCCTTCGCCTGTACCGAGCACCGCCTCACCTTTCACGGGCACACCCATCTGGCGGGAGCTTTCTTGGAGCTTTCCGGACCCCGCCCCTGGGTGCGCTACCAGCGCTTCACCCAGGGAGGGGAGCTCCTCCTGCCCCCCACGGTGCGGGCCTTGGTGAATCCGGGTTCCGTGGGCCAACCCCGTGACCATGCGCCGGGGGCGGCCTTTGCCCTGTGGGAAGGGGACCGGATCTCCTTTTTCCGGGTGGATTACGACCTGGAGGCAGTGGCCCACCGCCTGGCGGAGGAAGGCTTTCCCCCATGGCTCTACACCCGGCTGACCCTTGGGGAATAATCGGCCACGAGGCCGTTTTGGAGCTGTTGCCCCGGCTTGGGGCCTCCACCTTGCTCTTCTCGGGTCCGGAAGGGGTGGGGAGGCGCCGGGTGGCCCGTTGGTATGCCTGGGGGCTCAACCGGGGGTTTCCCCCCCCTGCCCTGGGGGAGCACCCCGACCTCCTGGAGATCGGCCCCAAGGAGCGGGGCCTGAAGGGGCAGGGGGAGATCCGCCTCGAGGAGGTGGAACCCCTTTTTGCCTGGTTTGCCACCCATCCCCGGGAGCGGGTCAAGGTGGCCATCCTGGACTCGGCCCACCTCCTCACCGAGGCTGCGGCCAACGCCCTGTTGAAGCTTCTGGAAGAACCTCCTTCCTACGGGCGCATCGTCCTCATCGCCCCAGGCCGCGCCACCCTTCTTCCCACCCTGGCCAGCCGGGTCCTGGAGGTGGCCTTCCCTCCGGTTCCCGCGGAGAAGCTTTACCCCTTGACCCAGGATCCCGAGCTGCTGGCCTACGCCGCTGGGGCCCCGGGCCGTCTTTTGCGGGCGCTGGCAGACCTCCCGGCCTTCCGGGCCCGGATGGAAAAGGCCAAGGAGGTGGGGCGCAGGCCGCCTTTGGTAAAGGTGGCCCTCCTTAAGGAGCTTCTAGAAGAAGAGGAGGGATTCTTCGCCCTCTACACCGCTTTTCGCCACTCGCCCCGGGCGCTTTTGGCCCTAGAGGCGGCCCGGGAAGCCTTGGAGCGCTATGTGAGCCCGGACCTGGTCCTGGCCCGCTTGGCCTTAGACTTGGAAACATGACCGTGGGCGTTCGCTTGCACGCCGACTTGCGCCGGGCCCGCACCCCTGTCCTGCGCTATTTCCGCTTCTGGGGGGAACCGCCACCCCTCGAGGCCTATGTGGTGGTGCGCACCAGCCGGGGACTGGAGGTGGGAAAGGTGCGCACCCCGCCCCGCAAGGAGAAGGAGGCGGGGGAGGTGGTGCGCCTGGCCACCAAGGAGGATCTGGATGTGGCCTCGAGGCTTCGGGCCAAGGCGGAGGAGGCGGCCTTTTACCTGCGGGCCCGTCTTCAGGAAGAGGGGGTGAGGGCTAAGGTGCTGGGGTGCGACTTCACCCTGGACGGCCGCCACCTTTCCGTGCACTACGCTGCGGAGGAGCGGGTCAACCTCCGGCGCTTTACCCGGGAGCTTGCCGAACGCTTTGGGGCCCGGGTGGAATTCCTGGCGGAGGGCCCCCGGGAGGAGGCCGCCTATCTGGGAACCTTGGGGGCTTGTGGGATGGAGAGTTGCTGCTCCACCTGGCTCCAGGGCTTTGCCCAGGTGTCCATCAAACTGGCCCGCGACCAGGGGCTTCCCCTAAGCCCGGAGAAGATCTCCGGCCCCTGCGGCCGGCTCCTTTGCTGCCTGGCCTATGAGCACCCGGTATACCAGGAGCTTCTGGCGGAACTTCCCCGCAAAAATGCCCGGGTCTGCACCAAGGCCGGAGTCTGCGGGAAGGTGCAGAAGGTGAATCCCTTGAAGGGGACGGTGGAGGTTTTGCTGGAAGAGGGGAAGACGCTGGAGGTACCCAAGGAGGAGCTGGCCTAACGGGGATGAGCCGAGCCCAGGTTTTTGCCCTTTGGGTGAGCCGGATGGCCTTGAACCGCCAGGGCACCGAGGCCCAGGTCTTTCTGCGAACCCCTTTGGGGGAGGGTTTTCTTTACCTGCGCTCGGATGGCTTCGCCCACTTTGTCCAGGGCCTGGCCGGGGAGGAAGTGGTGGACTTCACCCTGGGCAGGGGGCAGGTGATCCTTCGCTTCCAAGACGGCAGTACCCTCACCCTAGGCCACCGCTTTGGGCAGCTGGCCAAAACCTGGACCCCGTGACCCTACTTCTCGTAGGGCTTGCCCACCGCGGCCGGAGGGCGGCTTTTGCCCATGAAGCCTGCCAAGACCAAGACGGTGACCACGTAGGGGAAGGCCTGCACCAAGACTGCGGGCAGGATCTCCGTACCCTGAAGCTGGATGGCCAGGGCGCTGGCGAAGCCGAAAAGCAGGGTGGAGAAGAGGATGCCCAAGGGGTGCCATTTGCCGAAGATCATGGCCGCCAGGGAGATGAAGCCCATGCCCGCCGACATACCCCGCACAAACTGGTTGAGGAAGCCGATGGCCAGATAGGCCCCGGCGAGGCCCGCCAGGATCCCGGAGAGAACCACCCCGATGTAGCGCATGCGGTACACGTTCACCCCCAAGGTGTCGGCGGCCTCGGGGTGCTCGCCCACGGCCCGAAGCCTAAGGCCAAAGGGGGTCTTGAAGAGGACCCACCAGGATAGGGGCACCAGGAGAAAGGCCAGGTAGACCAGGGGGGAAAGGGCAAAGCCCTCGGGGCCTAAGAGGGGGAGGCGGTTCACCACCTCCTTGGAGTTGGTGGCGTTGCCGTAAAAGTAGGTAAGGACTAGGCTCGGGGCCCCCAGGGCCAGGAGGTTGATGGCGGTGGCGCTGATGATCTGGTCTGCCCGGTACTTGATGGAAACCACGGCGTGCACCCAGGCCACCAGCCCACCCACGGCCATGGCGCTCAAGACCCCCACCCAGGGAAGCCAAGGATGGGGTCCGGGGCCTAGGGCGTATTCCAGCCTTTCCACCACCACCGCTGCGGTGAGGGCCCCGAAGAGGATGATGCCCTCGAGGGCGATGTTCACCACCCCGCTCCTTTCGGAGAACATCCCTCCCAAGGCGGTGAGCAAAAGGGGGGTGGTCTGGCGCAGGGTGGAGAAGAAGAGGGCGATCCAAAAGGCCGTGTCCAGGTTCATCGGGCCTCCCCCCTTTCCTCCCGTTTGCGGGCCTCTTCCCTAACCTCCACCTCCGCGGCCCTTAAGGGATCGGTGAAGTAGCGGGGCAAGAAGCCGCCAGCGGCGATGAAGAGCACGATCAAGGCCTGAAGCACCGCCACCAGCTCCCGGCTGATGCCCAGCTGCAGGTTCACCTGCAGGCCCCCCGTGAGGAGGATGCCGAAAAGCCAAGCGGCCAGGCCTACCCCCAAGGGGGTGTTCTGGCCCATGAGGGCCACGGCGATGCCGTCAAAACCCACAGAGTAGGGAAGGGCTTGCTTCAGGCGGTACTCGTCAATCCCCCCACCCAGCACGTAGTGGGTGGCGGCCAGGCCCGCCAAGGCCCCGGCCAGGAACATGATGAGCACCACCTTCCGCCCGGCCAAAACCCCCCCGTACTCCGCGGCCTTAGGGGCTAGGCCGATGGCCCTGAGCTCATACCCCCCCACGGTGCGGAAGACGTAGAAGTGGAAGAAGAAAAGGGCCAAAAGGGCGAGGAGGAAGGCCCCGTTGAGCCGCACCGAGGTGAGGTCGGGGCCAAAGTTCACGCTGGGTCCCGGCAAGAGGCCGCCTAGGGCGTAGCCCACCACCCCCCCAAGGAGGCCCAGGAGCACCCGGTGGCCTAGGCTCTTCCGGGTAAGGAAGTAGCCCAGGAGGCCCAAGAGGAGGGCCAAGGGTAGGGCGAAGGAAAGCTCCCCGCCCGGGGCCACCAGTTCCGTCCAGTGGGGGATGCGGGCCTCGAGGCGGATCTCGTGGCTCCGGGCCTCGTAGCCCGGGTACTTGAAGGGCAAATACAGGGTGCGCCCAAAGAACTTGTACTCGTTGGCGGAGATGAGGAAGAGGAAGAGGCTTGCGGCGATGTAGTTCATCATGATGGTGTTGATCACCTCGTGGGCCCCAAAGCGGGCCTTAAGCCATCCCGGAAGGGCGCCCCAAAGCCCCCCGGCCAGGGCGGCGGCCAGGATGGCCAAGGGCAAGACCAGCCACCTGGGCCCGGGCAAGTACACCCCCACCAGCATGGCGGCGATGGCCCCCAGGATGAGCTGCCCCGGGGCCCCGATGTTGAAAAGCCCCCCGCGGAAGCCCAAGGCCACGGCCAGCCCGGTGAAGATCAAGGGGGTGGCCAGAAGGAGGCTTTGCAGGAAGCCCGAGGGGTTGACCAGGGGGCTATAGAGGAGCTGGTAGGTGTAGGTGATGAGGTCCAGCTTCAGCATCAGGGCTTCCCTCAGGCTTTGGGCCTCCCCTGGGGCCTTCTTCATCACCGCCACGATGACCCCGCCCAGCAAGGAGGCCAGGAGGAGGGAGAAGAGGGGCACCACCACCCCCCGCCGGCGCACCAAAAAGGCCAGGCCCCCAGGGGCGAAAAGCCGGGCTAGGAGGAGGAGGTAAAGGCTATAGGCCAAGGTGGCGTAGCTCCCAAGCCCCAGGCTGTACCGCCTGAGGATGGGCCTCTCCGCGCCGGCATTCACCTGGGCCACGCTGGCTTGGAAGAGGAGGTAGGTGAGGAGGAAGAGGCCTAGGCCCAGGATCCCCATGAGGTAGAGCTTCCGGGCGGGCTTGGGGATCCAGGCCAGGACCAGGGTAAGGGCCAGCCAAGCCAGGGAGGGGTAGAAGGTCCAAAGGAGCCAGCCATCCCGGTAACCTGGGGGAAGACTCCCTTGCGGCAGGTGGTGGCCGAAGGGGCTTAGGAGCACGCCTTCACCGCCAAAGAGGCGGTGGGGTACCGCCCAGGGGGCCAGGTACCAGAGGAGGAGAAGAATCCCCCCTCCCAAGGCCACCAGGACGCCTAGGCGCCTCTCGTCCGTCAACACGCCCAAGATTGTACCCTAGCCCCGGGGGTCTGAAGTCCTGGAAGGTGTTAGACTCCTTCCGTGGCGGTTTCGCCGGAGGAAAAGGCCAAGCGGGTGCGGCACATGTTTTCGGAGATCGCCCCGCGCTACGACCTTTTGAACCGGCTCCTTTCCTTGGGAGCGGATCTCCGCTGGCGCAGGCGGGCGGTGGCCTTGGCCCTGGAGAAGGGTCCCAGGCGCATCCTGGACCTGGCCACGGGTACCGGGGACCTGGCCCTGATGCTCAAGAGGAAGGCCCCCCTTGCGGAGGTGGTGGGGGCGGACTTTGCCCCGCCCATGCTGGAGCTTGCCCGCAGGAAAGCCCAGGCCCAGGGCCTGGAGGTGGAGTTCCTGGAGGCGGATGCCCTGGCCCTTCCTTTCCCTGGAGGGAGCTTTGATGCCGTTACCATCGCCTTTGGTTTCCGCAACTTTGTCGACTACCGCAAGGCCCTCCTCGAGCTACGCCGGGTCCTGGCCCCTGGGGGGCGGCTGGTCATCCTGGAGTTTCCCCCACCCCCAAGGGGGGCCTTTGGCCTGGTCTACCGGGTCTACTTCCAAAGGGTCTTGCCCTTCCTAGGGGGACTGGTTTCGGGGAGCTTCAGGGCCTACCGCTACCTCCCGGAAAGCGTGGAGGCCTTTCCCTCCCCGGAGGCCCTAGAAGCCATGATGGAGGAGGCGGGCTTTCGGGTGCGCTACGAGCTCCTCACCTTTGGGGTGGCGGCCATCCACGTGGGGGACCTGGAGGCCTGTTGAGCCCAGTGGGGCTACCTTGCGGCCTCCCTTAGCTCCTCATCCGTGGGGATGCGCCCTGCCCTTAGGTTCTCCACCAGGTACCGGGCCATGCGCCCCAAGGCATCCCGCACCCGGCGCCACTCCTCCAGGGGTTTTCCCGAAGGGTCGGGGAAGGAGACGTGGCGTTTTACCGTTTGCGCGGGGTAGGCGGGGCAGGCTTCCCGTGCGGCGTCGCACACGGTGAGGACCAGGTCAAACTCCCAGGGGTTGGGCACCTCCAGGAGGGTTTTGGAAAAGTGCCCCCCCAGGTCAACCCCCACCTCGGCCATCACCCTTTTGGCCTCCTCCTTGACGAAGGTCTTCTCGGTGCCGGCGGAGTGGACCTCGAGGTCCACCCCCATCTCTCGGGCCAGGTGCCGGATCCAAGCCTCCGCCATTTGGCTACGGGCCGAGTTGTGGGTGCAAAGGACGAGAAGGCGCATCCCCCTTAGCCTACCCTGCCCGGTCAGGAAATGGTCAGGTGGCCCTAGCCCTGCGCTTGGCCAGCCCAAGGCCGAGGCTCTGGAAGGGACTCGCCCGGGCGAAGGCCCAGGACAGGGTGAGGTTAGAGCCTCCTCTCGTACTCCTCCACCCTATCCGCCAAGACCTTCAGGCCCTTTTGCCAGAAGGAGGGGCTTTCCAGGTCAAAGCCATACCGGGCGGCCAGCTCCTTGGCCCGGTACATCCCGGAAAGGGAGAGAAGCTCCTCGTACCGCCCAGCAAAGCCCGGATCCTCCTTGGCCTCCTGGTACACGGCCAAGCCGAAGAGAAGGCCAAAGGTGTAGGGGTAGTTGTAGAAGTCGGCACCGTAGTAGTGCCCCTTCACCGCCCACATGTAGGGATGATGGGTGGCGAGGACCTCCCCGTAGGCCTCCTTTTGTGCCTTCAGCATGAGTTCCTTGAACTCCCTGGGGGAAAGCTCCCGGGCCTTCCTCCCCGCAAACACCCAGGACTCAAAGAGGAAGCGGCTATAGATGTCCACCACCACCTGGGCCGCCCCTTGCAGGTAGGCGTCCAGGATCAAAAGCCCCTCCGCGGGAGAGGCCTCCTTGAGGGCCGCCTCCACCACCAGGGTCTCGTTCATGATACTGGCGGTCTCCGCCAGGGTCATGGGCACCTCCCTTAAGGAGGCGGGAACCTTGGCCAGGGCGAAGTTGTGGTAGGCGTGGCCCAGCTCGTGGGCCAGGGTGGAAACCGACTCAAAGCTCTCCTCGTAGTTGGCCAGGATAAGGCTTTTTCCCCCACCCCTTGGCATGCAGTAGGCCCCGCCCACCTTGCCCTTGCGGGGCAGGAGGTCCATCCAGCGCTCCCTAAAGGCGGCCTCCGCCACCTGGGCGGCGCCCTCCACTAAGGTGGTGAGCTTTTCCCGGATGAAGTCCCGGGCCTCCTCCAGGGTCCAGCGCCGGCCCTGCCCTACGGGGGCAAAGAGGTCCCACCAGTCCAGCCTCTCCTTGCCCAAGGCCTTGGCCTTTAGGAGGTAGTAGCGGCGGAAAAGGGGTAGGCTTTCCCTCACCGCCTCGAGGAGGGCCGAAAGGGCCTTCTTGGTGATGCGGTTTTTGTGCAGGCTGGGCTCGAGGTCCTCCCGGTACCCCCGCCTGCGGTTCAGCACCGAGGCCTCCCCCTTGACCCCGTTTAGGGCGTAGGCCAGGGGTACCTCGTGGGCTTCCCAGGCCTTAAGCTCCGCCTGGTAGGCCTTCCTTCGCACCTCCTCCTCGGGGCGGAAGTAGAGGTTGCGCACCTTGGTGATGGGCAACTCCTCCCCGTCCACCACCGCGGTGATCTGGCTGGTGAGGTTCTCGTGGAGTTTGGCCCAGGCCTGGCGCCCGGATAGGGAAAGCTCCGCGGCCAGGACCTCTTCCCCTTCGGGCATCATGTGCAGGGCCTCCTCCTTGGCCTCCTCCACCAGGATCCGGTAAGGCCCGGCTTCCTCTGGGTCCTTTAGGGCCAGGTAACGGATAAGGCGGGGCCTTAAGCGGGCGAAATCCAGGAAGAGCACCTCCAGCTCCGAAAGCTTGGCCAAGGCGGCCTCGTCGCTGGTGTCGGCGCTGAAGCGGGCGTAGAGGTAGGCCCAAAGGGGGGTGGCTTCCTCCGTTAGGGCATCCAGGGCGGAGAGAACCTCTCCTAAGGGGGCTTCCTGCTCCAGCAACCCCTTGAGTTGGCCGATCCGGTTCCGTAGTCCGTCCCAGGCGGCCTGGAACTCGGGGCTTTCCAAGCCGGGAAAAAGGGGGGTTAGGTCCCAGGTGGTTTCCATGGCCCCACTATACCTGACCCACGGGTCAGTTGTGGTAGCCTTGGGTCCTATGGAGGGGTTTCCCGTGTCCGTCCCCATACAGGTGCGCTTTCGGGATCTGGATGCCTTGGGCCACGTGAACAACGCGGTTTACCTCACCTACTTTGAGGTGGCCCGGGCCGCCTACTTCCGAAGGCTTAAGGAGGACTGGTTGGAAAGGGGCCACTTCATCCTGGCCCGGGCGGAGGTGGATTTCAAAAGGCCCATCCTCCTGGAGGATTCCGTGGAGGTGGGGGTGCGGGTGGTGCGCCTGGGGCGGAGCAGCTTTGACATGGAATACCTCCTCTTGGCCAACGGGGAGGAAGCCGCCCGGGGCAAGACGGTGCAGGTGTGGCTGGAGGAGGGAAGGCCGGCTCCCTTGCCCCCGGCCATCCGTCAGCGCATAGAGGCTTTGGAGGGCCGCTCCCTTAGCCTTTAAGCACCACCACCGTAACCCCGTGCCCGCCCTCGTGGGGAGGGGCATCGGCGAAGGTCTCCACCCGCTTATCCCGCCTTAGGGCCTCGCGGATGGCCTGCCTGAGAGCCCCGGTGCCCTTGCCGTGAAGGAGGCGCAAGGTGGCAAGGCCCAAGGAGCGGGCCTCCTCCAGGGCGTGGTCCACCTCCAGGAGGGCTTCCTCCACGGTAAGCCCCCTTAGGTTCACCTCCCTCACCTCCCGCTTAGGCTTTAGGCCCAGGGCCTTGGGGGCTTCGGGGGCCTTCAGGGGGGTGAGCTCCTTGGCCTTCACCGTCATCTTGACCGGGCCCACCTGCACCAGGGCTTCCTCGCCCCTAAGCTCAAGAAGCTTCCCCGAGCGCCTTAGAGAAGCGATCTCCACCATCTGCCCGGCGGCGAGGCCCGAAAGGGGCGGGGCCGGAGGGGCCTGCTTGGCATACCGCTCCCTTAGGGCTAGAAGCTCCCGCAGGGCGTCCCTTTTTCCCTGGGTCCGGGCCTTTTCCCTTAGGGCCTTAAGCTCGGCCTCCACCCGGAGAAGCTCCTTGCGGATCTCCTCTTCCAGGGCTTTAAGCCTTTCTAAGCGCTCCTCCTCAAAGCGGGCCTCCCGCTCGGCTAGCTGCTTCCGCAAGGCCTCCACCTGGGCCAGCTCGGCTTGGAGCCGGTTCCTTTCCTCCTTCAGTCGGAGCCTTTCCCCTTCCAGTTCCGCCAAAAGGGCCTCCAGCCTGCCCCCTTCCGGCAGAAGGCTTTCTGCCCGCCCTAGGACCGCCTCGGGCAAGGCCAGCCTCCGGGCGATGGCCAGGGCGTAGCTTCGCCCCGGCATCCCTAGGAGAAGTTCGTAAGTGGGGCGCAAGGCCTCCAGGTCGAAGCGCATGGAGGCGTTTAGGATGCCCTCCCGCCCCTGGGCGAAGGCCTTCAGGGGGGAGAGGTGGGTGGTGACCAGGCCCTTAACCCCTTTCTCCAGGAGGGCCTCGAGGATGGCCTGGGAGAGGGCCGCCCCCTCCTCGGGGTCGGTGCCGCTTCCCAGCTCGTCTATGAGGACCAGGCTCCGGGCCGTGGCCCCCTCCAGCATCTCCTTAAGCCTTTGCAGGTGGCCAGCAAAGGTGGAGAGGTTTTCCTGAAGGGATTGCTCATCGCCGATGTCGGCGAAGACCCTATCGGGCCAGGCCAAGGTGGCCCTCTTGGCGGCCACGAAAAGCCCCGCCTGGGCCATGAGCACCGCGAGACCCAGGGTTTTCAAAAGGGCCGTCTTCCCCCCCATGTTGGGGCCGGAGATGAGGATGAGGCGTTTCTCCTCGTCCAGGCTAAAGGAGTTGGGGACGGGGTTCGGGATCAGGGGGTGGAAGGCTTCCCAAAGCTCATACCCTTCGCCAAACTGGGGCTTTTTAAGCCCCAGGTCCCGGGCCAGGGCCGCCTGGGCCTGGATGAGGTCCAATAGGGCCAGGGCCCTTAGGGTGCCGGGAAGGGCTTCATCCTGGGCCAGGGCTTCCGAAAGCTCCCTTAGGATGCGGTTTACCTCCTCCTCCTCCTGGAAGCGGAGGGATTGGAGGCGGTTATTCAGCTTCACCACGGAAAGGGGTTCTATGAAGAGGGTGGCCCCGGACTCGGATTCGTCCAGGAGGATACCGGGTATTTTCTGGGCCATCCCTGCCCGTACGGGGATGCAGTAGCGCTCCCGCCTTAGGGTGACGAACCGGTCCTGCACCGCCTCGGGGTGGCGGTCTAAGAGGGCATAAAGCCTGTCTAGGATTTGCTGGCGCAGGGGCTTTAGCTCCCGGCGTAGGGAAAGGAGCCTGGGGCTCGCCTCATCCCGTACGCTTCCCTCCTCGTCTAGGGTTTTCTTCACCCGTTGGAGAAAGGCACCATGCTCCCCGATGCCTGCCGCCACCTGGCCCAGGTGGTTTTGCAGGGCAAGGAGTTCCTCCTTAAGGGCTAGGGCCTCCTCGAGGACCCGGGCGGCCTTGAGAAGCTCGGGGCCAGAGAGCCTGGCCCCTTCTTGAGCCTTGCGGTAAGCCTCCCTCAAGGCCCCCGCCTCGGGGAGGGTGTAGGGGTAGTAGGCCAAGGCCTCCTGGGTGAGGGCAAGCCTCCTTTCCGCCTCCTCCTTGGGCAGGGGGGAGAGGGCTAAGGCCAGCTCCTCCCCCAAGGGGGTCTTGGCCCTTTCCGCAAGAAGGGCGCGGACTTTGGGGAACTCCAGGACCTCGAGGACGTCCCGCACAAAAGCCCAGTATACCGGTTAGACCTGGCGCCTTAGGAGGCGCAGGAGGAGGGAGAGGGCCACCTGGCCACCCGGGCCCAGGGCCCTTTGCAGGAGGAAGCCTGCCCGGCCCAGCCGCCCAAGGGGCAGGAGGGAAAGAAGCCCAGCGAGGAGGGAGAGGAGCCGCTTGCGCTCCTCTGGGGTGAGGCTCTCCCAGCGGGCCTTGGCCTCCTGGAGCAAGGCGGCAAGCCGCCTACGGAAGCCTGGAGTGATGGGGTCTTCCTCCTTTAGGGTTTCCATCCGCACCAGGAGGTCTTTTCCAGTTGGGGAAGCCTCTTTGGGTGGGACCAGGGGCTTGCCCATCCGCCGCGCCTTTGGGCCAAACCTCTTAAGCCGCATGGCTTCCCATTATAAGGGTTGGAAGAGGAGGTAAGAGGCCTCCACTTCCCCTTCCACCTCCCTTTCCGTCAACAGGTCCAGCCCCCGGGGGAGGGTGAGCCTGGCCCCTTCGGGGGCGAAGAAGGCCCAGACCTCCTGGCCTTGGTAACGCCTTTTGAAGGCCAGGACCCCTTGCCCCGCCCCCAAGGGCAAAAGCCCCCCCAAACGCAGGACCGGGTGGGTGCGCTTAAGCTGGACCAGCCTGCGCATGAAGGCCAAGAGCTCCCGGTTCCACTTTTCCTCCTCCCAGGGGAAGGGGGCCCGGCAGTAGGGGTCCCCCTGCCACCTTGTGTAGGGGTTGGGCTGGGAGAGGCCCACCTCGTCCCCGTAGTAGATGGCGGGGCTTCCCGGGAAGGCGAAGAGGAGAGCGTAGGCCAGCTTAAAGCGCTCCACATCTCCCCTAAGCCGCCAGAGGGCCCGGGGGATGTCGTGGGAGGAGAGAAGGGTGTACATGGCATGCCTAACCTGGAGGGGCAGGGCCTGGTAGTGGTCCAGCAACACCTCCCAGGTTTCCCGGGGGCTCAGGGCCACCTCCCGTCCGTACACGTCCCGACCGGAAAGCCAGGCCATCACCGGATGGGCGAAGCCCGCATAGTGCATGGCCCCGTCCAGGGTATGGGCCCTCAGGGTGGGGGTGGCGTCGTAGGAAAGCTCGCCGATCACCAGGGCCTCGGGCCTTTCCTCCTTGGCCGCCCGGGCCAGGGCACGGAGCCAGTGGGCGTTTTTGCGGTTGGTCCCCCCTTCCCCAATGGAGTGGGCCACGTCCAGCCTAAAGCCGTGGGCCAGGCGCATCCAGTGGCGGATGGGCGCCTTCTTCCCATAGACGAAACGCTCCTGGGTGAGGGGGGAGGCGTAGTCCAGCTTGGGCATGGATTTTAACCCCCAGAAGGCGGCGTAGGAGCCATCGGGGTAGAAGGTGAACATGCCCCGTTCCGGGCTTTGGGGGTCCTCCAAAGCCCTTTGGAACCAGGGGTGGGTGGCCCCCACGTGGTTGAAGACCCCGTCCAATAAAAGGTACATCCCCCTTTGCTCCAAGGCCCTATAGAGGGCTTCCAAGGCCTCCTCCCCTCCCAGGTGGGGGTCCACCCGCAGGTAGTCTTCCGTGTCGTAGCGGTGGCTGCTTCTGCTTTGGAAGATGGGCGTGAGGTAGAGGGCTTCCACCCCCAAGTTCTCCAGGTAGGGGAGGGCCTCGAGGATGCCCCAAAGGTCCCCCCCGTAGAACTCCCAGGCCCCTTCCGGACCCGGGGGCTCGTTCCAGGCCTTTTTGCGGATGGGTTTGCCCATAAGGAGCCATTCCCCATCCTGGGGGGCAAGCTCTGGGCGCCCCTGGCGGAAGCGGTCGGGGAAGATCTGGTAGTAGACCGTGCCCAGGGCCCACCTGGGGGGAAGGGGCCCCGCCAGGAGGTGGAAGAAGCGGTCGTAGCGGGGAAGGCTTTTTTCCAGCCCATGGCTTCCCAAGAAGCCCTTGGGCAGGAGGAAGCAGTAGCGAAAAGGGCTTGTGTGCACGGGAACCCGTGCCCTTAGGCCTCCTTTGGCCCGTTGCATGGGTTTTTTGTGGATCTCCCCATCCTTCTCGTAAAGGAAGAGCCCCTCTTTGGCCTCGGTTTCCAGGAAAAAGCTCACCTCCTCCCCCAGCTCCGGCAAGGGGGGATGGAGATGCTCCAGGTCATGGTGGTGGGCCATGGCGTTACTCCTTGACCGCCCCCGCCGTATAACCGGAGACGAAGTACTGCTGGAAGCCATAGAAGAGGAAGAGGATGGGCAGGGAGCCCAGCACGCTGGCGGCGGCAAAAATCCCCCACTTGGTCTGGAACTGGCCGGTGGTGAAGCTCCTAAGCCCCACGCCCACGTTCCAGCTCTCCACCCCGGTGAGGACCAGGTTGGCCAGGATGAACTCCGAGTAGGTGCCCACGAACTGCAGGAGGAAGATGAAGACGAACATGGGGGCGGAAAGGGGGAGGAGAATCTTCGTGAAGACCTGCCACTTGGTGGCCCCGTCCACCATGGCCGCCTCCTCGAGGCTCGGGCTGAGGCTCTCCAAATACCCCTTGTACACCCAGGTGCCAAAGCTGATGATGCCCCCCGAGTAGGCCAGCACAAGCCCGGTGAAGGTGTTCAGGAGGTCCAGCCGGGAAAGCAGGTAGTAGATGGCCACCAGGGCCAGAAACCCGGGGAACATCTGCACGAAGATGAAGAAGAGGAGAAGGGGATACCGCCCCGGCAGGTGGCGGAAGCGGGCGAAGGCGTAGCCCGCGGTGGCGGTGAGCAAAACCGCGAGGAGACCGGTGAGGCCCGAGATGAGAAAGGTGTTCCGTACCCAAAGCAAAAACTTGGTCTCCGTCCCTTGGCCGGTGAACTGCTTAGGGGAAAGGGAAAGGGCCAGGGCGAATACGCTCAGGGCCAGGAGGAGCAAAGCCCTTCCTTGCCAGAGGTCCATCCAGTCCTCCCCAGGCCTTAGCCGCCTTAGGAGGCCGACCAGGGCCACGCCCCATAGCCCTAGCCCCGAAAGCAGGAGTAGGCCCACCTGGTAGGGGTAAAGGACCACCCCCTCCACCAGCTTGGCGTAGTTCTCCAGGGAGGGCTCGGGCACGTAAGGGATGACCTTGGCGTCCAGGAGCAAGAAGCCCGTATCCGGCTTGCGGAAGCTGAAGAGGTTGTTGGTGGGATCAAAGCTGGCGGCCACCACCTGGACCACGGGGTAGTAGACGAGGAGGATCAAGACCCAGAGGAAAAGGTGGGTCACCCCTTGCCAGAAAAGGGGCCAGGGGCTTCGCTTGCGCCCTTGGAGGCGGTTGGCCAAGGCGGTGTAGACCAGGCTATAGAGGAGGACCAGGAGGACCAGGCCCAGAAGGATGGCCAGGGCATAAACCCAGCCGTAGGGCACGAAGACGCTGCCGAAGGCCACCTGCTTGCGGTAGGAACCCTGGTCAAAGAGGCGGTGGACGGCAAACCAATAGACCCCGTAAAGGCCCAGGCCGAAGAGGAGGAAGACCAAAAGCCGCCGCATCTACCTCACCTCCCTCAAGGCCCCGGTTAGGCGGAAGTTCACCAGGCTGATGGCCACCGTAACCGCGAAGATGAGGAGGCTGATGGCCGCCCCAAGGCCATAGGCCGACTGCCCCTCGGCGCTGAAGGCGGTCTTGTAGGCCCAGGAGATGAGGATGTCCGTGGCCTGGGCCGTGGCCAGGCGGCCTTCCTGGGCGGGCCCCCCGCCGGTGAGCAGGTAGATGATGTAGAAGTTATTAAAGTTAAAGGCGAAGGAGGAGAGCAGGATGGGGACCATGGGCTTTTCCAAAAGGGGAAGGGTGATGCCCCAAAGGGCCTGCCAGGGGGTGGCCCCGTCCACCTTGGCGGCCTCATAGAGCTCGTCGGGGATGGTGGAAAGGGCCCCCAAGGTGGCGGTCATCATGTAGGGGAAGCCGAGCCACAGGTTCACCAATAGGATGGCCACCTTGGCCCAGTCGGGGTCGTTGAGCCAGGGGATGGGATAGATGCCCAAGACGCCAAGGAGGCGGTTGATGGCCCCGAAGTTATAGTTGAGAAGGGCCACGAATACCTGTACCGTGATCACCCCCGGTAGGGCCCAGGAGACGATGAGGACCGTGCGGTAAAAGTTCCGTAACTTCAAGGCTTTGTTGTTGAGGATGAGGCCCAGCACCAAGCCCAAAAAGGCGTTCAGAAGCACGGTGCTAAGGGCGAAGGCCACGTTCCAGGCGAAGACGGGGAGAAGGGCCTTACTGGCTTGGGAAAGGATAAAGCTGAAGTTTTTCAAGCCCACGAACTGGAAGGCGTTCACCTTGGCCACGTACTCCACCGGGAAAGGGGGGGTGCGGTCCAGGAGAAGGGTAGGGCCTTCGGCCTCCAGGATCCGGGCCCGGGCCCGGTGCCCCTCGCTGTAGACCTCCACGGGCTCTCCTGTGCAAGGGTCGCAGCGGAGGGCTTCCCGCACGGGTTCTTCCAGGGTAAGCCTGGGGCCCTCCTGTTTCAGCACCCGGGTTTCCGTGGAGCGGTCGGGGAAGCCGTTCTTCCGCCCCGAGTAGTCGGTGAAGGCCAGGTAGACGGTGAGGGCTACTGGGTAGAGGGTGAAGACCAGGAGGAAGGAGAGGGCGGGAAGGAAGTAGTACCAATCGGTGAGCCAAGGGAAAAGGCGCCCTACCAGGATGGCTCCCGGCACCAGCACCAGAAGGGCCAAGACCAGGATGGACCAGCCTGGGGGGGCGAAGTAGGCTTCCAGGACCAGGTAGCCCAGGATGCCCACCCCGGTGGAGAGGATTAGGAGGCCCAAAAGGAGGGATAGGGCCAGGAGGAAACCCGTAAGACCAGGAGGATGTTTCATGGTTTAACGATACGCCCCCCACGGGGGAAGGGGTTCCCGCAGGGGGCCAAATGTGTGCGCATGTTTTCGTTGCGGGGTGTGTTCCGGGGTCCCCACCCGGGCAAAGCCCGGGTGGGGTGGTATTACCTGCCGATGGCCTTACGGATCTCGGCCACCATGTCCTCCACGATCTTCTTCACGTTGGAGTCCGGCCGCTGGATGGCCAGGCTGATGGCGTTGGCCCAGGGGCCCCAGACCTTGCCCATCTCGGGGATGTTGGGCATGGGGGTGCCCAAGGCGAAGACACGGGAAAAGCCTGCCACCACGGGATCTTTCTCCAGGGTCTTAGCGGCGCTCTTGGAAACGGGGATGCGGCCTCCCGCCTGGTTAAAGGAAACCAGGTTCTTGCCGGTCACCAGGGTCTTGGCGAAGTTGACGGCGGCGGTCTTGTTCTTGGAGTAGGCGTTCACCACCACCCCCTGCACTCCCAGGAAGGGACCCCAGGGGTTCTTGGCTCCGGGGGGGGTGGGGAAGGGGGCGATGCCGAAGTCAATCTTGGCCTTCTTGTAGTCCCCAAGGGCCCAGGGGCCGTTGATGATCATGGCCAGGGCCCCGTCCTTAAAGGCCCCATCCGCCACCCCGTAGTCCACCCCTTCCGGCACCAGGTTGTAGCGGTAGCGAAGATCCTTAATGAACCCTAGGGCTTTTTCCCCAACCTCCCCACCTATCAGGAGCTTGGAGGGGTCCAGGTTGCCCTTGGCGTCCTTGGCGAAGACGTTTTCCGCCCCAAAGGCCCGGAAGAAGCCGAAGTTGAAGTAGGGGTCGCCGATGTTGTAGAGGAAGCCGAAGGTGGAGCCGGTGGTGAGTTTCTGGGCCAGGGCCAGGAACTCCTCCCAGGTCTTGGGGGGTTCCTTCACGTACTTTTTGTTGTAGATGAGGGCCACGCTCTCGGCAAAGGCGGGGAGGCCCATGAGTTTACCGCCAAAGGTGAAGGCTTCCACCGCCACGCTTTGCAGGTCGGCGAGGTAGCTTTGGGTCACGTACTTCCCCATGGGTTCCAACACCCCCGCCTGGGCCATCTCCCCCAGCCAGTCGTGGGGGATGGAGACCACCAGGTCCGCGGCCTGCCCCTGGGGAGCCCCCAGGATGAACTTCTGCTTGATGTCCCCGAAGGGGACCTCCACCACCTCCACCTTGGTGCCGGAGGTCTTCTCGTAGGCCTGGGCCTGGGCTTTGAGCCACTCCAACTCAGGGCCGCCAAAGTGGGTCCAGACGGTAATCTTCCCCTGGGCAAGGGCCAGGGAGAGGCCGAGGGCCAGTGCCGCCAGTGCTCGTTTCATATCCCACCTCCGGGCGCTTGGTAGCGTTTCCGCTTTGGTTTTTTCCCGCGCCCTGCAGGCTGAGTATACTCCCTACTCCCAAGGACACAAGTCCCCTAATGCCAAAAGGCCCGCACCACCTCAAAGGCGATGAGGGCCAGGATACCCACCTCCACCGCCTGGGTTCTTAGGTGGACCACCTCCTCGGTGACCATCTCGTAGGTGGCTTCTAACACCCTAAGCTTCTCCTCCAGGCTCCGTTCCAGCTCGTGGGCCCCGTAAAGCTCCAGGGCGGCCCGGTAGATCTTGGCGTAGAAGAGGTCCTCGGTGATGCGCAAGGCTCCCTCCATGCGGGCCCGCACGTCGGCGATCTCCGCATGGCGGGCCATGAGGTGCCGCCTCAGGCGCTGCAGGCGGCCATAACCCCAAAGGCCCCGGGGCTTCAGCACCTGGGGCACGGCCTCCAGCTCCTGGGTGAGGACCCCGTCGTAGTAGGAGAGCTCTAGCAGCTGGGCGTGGACGAACTCCACCAGGTCGGCCACGTCCCAGATGCCCTCCGAGTCCAGGATGAGGATCCGGTCAAAGCCCAAAAGGGCCAGGTCCTCGGTGGAGTAGCTGTAGCGGTAGCGCTCCATCTCCCGCCGGACCTCGGGGGCGAACTCCTCCTTGGCCCCCATCCAAAGGGGGGTGAGGTCCACAGGGGGGGCATGGGCCTTTTCCCCCTCTATCCCCAAGGCGTGGTAGACGGTGAACTCCTCGCTTAGGCGCTTTTCCTCGGGGCGCAGGAGGGCGCCCTGCAGGTAGGGCTCGAGGGCTGCAAGCTCGGCCAGAAAAAACCCCTCCCAAAAGGGGAGCTCGGGCAGGGACAAGGCCTTTTCCAAAAAGGCTTCCCAAGGCACCCTCTCCCCCAGGTGGATGCGGAAGGAAAGGGCCACCACCCCGAACTCGTAGAGCCGAGCGGTGAGGAGGCCCGAAAGGCCTTCCACGTTCCTTGCCCCTAGCTCGATCTGCGCCGGGGGGTTTTCAAAGCGCACCGCTCCTAGCCGGGGCCGGGAAAGGCGAAGCCTGGGGGTGGCCAGACGGGAAAGGTCAATCTCGTCCGCTAGGTCGTAAAGGCGGTAAAGGGCGATGTGGGGCGAAAGGAGGTTCATCAGGCCTCATTCCAGATTGGATATTTCCCTCGGTGGGGGCCCATGCTTGTAGGCCTCGAGGAGAGCCTTTAAAGCCTTGCCCCGGTGGGAGTACCGGGCCTTCTCCTCCAAGGACATCTCCGCGAAGGTTTTCCCAGCCTCAGGTACGTAGAAGAGGGGATCGTACCCAAACCCTTCTTCTCCCCGGGGAGCCTCGAGGATATACCCCTCCACCTGTCCCTCGTAGGCCTCCACGTGCCCGTCCGGGTAGGCTAGGACCAGAACCGCTACAAACCGGGCTTTCCGTTCCTCTCCTTTTAGGTGGCGCATCCTTTCCAGGAGGTAGACGTTGCGCTCCCTGTCGGTTTCCCGATCTCCGTAGCGGGCGGAGTAGACCCCGGGCTCGCCCCCTAAGGCGGGCACCTCGAGGCCCGAGTCGTCCGCCAGGGCGGGAAGCCCCGTGGCCTTGGCCACGTAAGCGGCCTTGAGGAGGGCATTTTCCAGGAAGGTGGTGCCCTCCTCCTTGGGCATGCGCAGGGGAAAATCGGCCAGGGAGAGAAGGGTCCAGCCCAAAGGGGCTAGGCCCTCCTTAAGCTCCCGCACCTTGCCGGGGTTGCCCGTGGCCAGGACTACCCGCATCCCTTCTAGGATACACCCTTTAAGGCCCGCACCACCTCCTCCGGGGAGTCTAAGGGGGTGATGAGGGCCAGGTCCTCGGGGTCAATGGCCCCCTTCTCCTTTAGGGATTCCATCCAGTCCAGAAGCCCTTGCCAGTGGTTCCGGTCCAGGGCGAAGACGGGGAAGGGGTGGACCTTTTCCGTCTGGATGAGGACCAGTACCTCGGAAAGCTCGTCCAGGGTGCCGAAGCCCCCGGGTAGGAAGACAAAGGCGTGGGCGTAGCGCACGAAGAGCACCTTGCGCACGAAAAAGTAGCGCATGGAAAGGGCGTGGGTCTGGTAGGGGTTGGGCTTTTGCTCGTGGGGTAGCTCTATGTTCAGGCCCACGCTCACCCCGCCCGCCTCAAAGGCCCCCCGGTTCACCGCCTCCATCACCCCGCCCCCACCCCCGGTCACCACCCCAAAGCCCGCTTCCGCCAGAGCCTTCCCTAGCTGGTAGCCCAGGGCGTAGGCCGGGTGGCCCTCCCCAAAGCGGGCCGAGCCGAAGACGGAAACCAAGGGCACCTCTATTTCCGCCAGGGTCTCAAACCCCTCCACGAACTCCGCCAGGATGCGGAAAAGCCGCCAGGCGTCCTCGTGGTGAAGCTGGTCTATCAAGGGTTTCTTGGGCATCAGAGCTCCTCCAGGCTGACCCGCTTTAGCTCCTCCACCTTGACCCCCAGGCGCTCCGCTAGGTTGCGGTAGCTTTCCGGGTCCCCGGTGACCAGGTGCACCACCCGGCCTTGGCCCATGGGGTTCAAAAGCCCTTGCCCTCTTAAGGCCTTGGCCACCTCTTCCGCCGTGGCCTCGGCGGAGTCTATGAGCTTCACCCCCGGCAGGACCTTGGCCAGGGTGCCCTTCAGGAAGGGGTAGTGGGTGCAGCCCAGGATCAGGGCCTCGAGGTCCTGGGGGGCCTCCTCCAGGTAGTGCTGGGCTATCAAAAGGGCCACGGGGTCGTCCCAAAGTCCTTCCTCCACCAGGGGCACGAAGAGGGGGCAGGCCTTGGCCCAGGAAACCTCCACGTACCGCTCGTAGGCCCGGCTTTCCACCGTGGCCTGGGTGCCGATGAGGCCCACCTTGCCGCGGCCTTGGGCGGCTTTGGCCACGGGTTCCAGAACCCCAAAGACGGGTACGGAAAGGTCCTCGGCCAAGTCCGGCAGGGCAGCGGAGCTCGCCGTGTTGCAGGCCACCACGATGGCCTTCACCCCTTGGCGGAGCAAAAACCCGGAGATCTCCCAGGCGAAGCGCCGCACCATGGAAAGGGGTTTGCTGCCGTAGGGCACCCGGGCGGTGTCCCCAAAGTACAGGAAATCCTCCTGGGGCAAGGCCCGGCGCAAAGCGGAAAGCACCGTAAGGCCCCCCACCCCCGAGTCAAAGACGCCGATGGGCCGCCTAGGGTCCTTCATCCGTAGCTCGCGGCGCGGATACCCCTGCCCTCAGGCATGGGGAGCGCCGCTCCTCCTTTCGCATGAAGTGTTATGCTGCGTCTATGCAGACCCTCACGCTCCGCTGCACCCTCAAGCCCACCCTCGAACAGGCGGCGGCGCTGGAGGCCACGGTGCGCCTCTTTGCGGAAGCCTGCAACCATGCTTTGCGGGTTGCCAGGGAGCGTGGGGAGTTCCGGCGGTTCAAGCTGCACCGCCTGGTCTACCGCGACCTCCGTTCGATGGGCCTGAGCGCCAACCTCGCGGTGCAGGCGATTGCCCGCGTGGGTCGCAAGAAGGGCAACCGGGCGAAGTTCTACCAACCCACTTCCTGCACCTTTGACCAGCGCACCCTGTCTCTGCGGGGTGAATCGGTGTCCTTGACCACCACGGCGGGGCGGCTCATCGTTCCGATGAAGCTCGGGGACTACCAGCGGGGGATGCTGGCGAAGGCGAGGGGCGTCCAGGGCGGGGTGCTCACCAGGGGGCCGAAGGGCAAGTGGTACATCAACCTGAGTATCAGGGTGGAAGTCCCCACCCCGCCCACAGGCGGTAAAGTGGTGGGTTTGGATATGGGGCAGCGCTACATGGCTACCCTGTCCAGCGGCATCCAGGTCTCGGGCGGAGGTGTGAAGTCCCGGCGCATCCACCTCCGCAACAAGCGCGCCGAGGTACGGAGCAGGCTCGACACCGAACGCACCAAGGGGCTGAGCGCCCTTTGGGAACGGCTTTGCGGCAGAGAGCGGCGCTTCGTGGACCACACCCTGCACACCTTGGCAAAGCGGATTGTGGACAGCCTCGAACCCGGCGATACGCTGGCCATTGAGGACTTGACGGGGCTCAGAAGTCGCACCGCCCAGCGCGGCAAGGAGGCCCGGTATTTGCACAACCTCTGGCCCTACGCCCGCTTCCGCTCGCTGCTGGAGTACAAGGCGGCCCTGAGGGGGGTGCGGGTGGTGGCGGTGGACCCGAGGCACACTAGCCAGGAGTGCCCCCGCTGCGGCCACACCGCCAGGGAGAACCGCCGGAGCCAGGCCCTCTTCCGCTGCACGGGGTGTGGCTTCCAGCATAACGCCGACTGGGTAGCTGCCACCAACATTGCCCGAAGAGCAGGCTCGACGGGCATGGGCCGTTGTAAACCGGCCCGGATTCTGAGGGTATCTTCTCCGCATCGTCTCTCCTCGGAAAGCCCCCGCCTTTAGGCGTGGGGTGGTTTACAAGCCGCCATCATACCCTGGACGGGAAAAGGGGGGTGCTATACTATCAGGGTTGCCCCGGTGGGGGGCGAGGGAGGTGCGCAAGTTGAGGCTGGTCACGTCCGAGTCGGTCACGGAAGGGCACCCGGATAAGCTGGCGGACCGGATCTCCGACGCCATTTTGGATGCCTTGATCGCCCAGGATAAAAAGGCCCGGGTGGCGGCGGAAACCTTGGTTACCACGGGGCTGGTGTTCGTGGCGGGGGAGATCACCACCGAAGGGTATGTGGATATTCCCGGCCTGGTGCGCAAGACGGTTCGGGAAGTGGGATACACCCGGGCCAAGTACGGCTTTGATGCCGACACCTGTGCGGTTCTCACCGCCATTGACGAACAGTCCCCGGACATTGCCGGTGGGGTAAACCTTTCCTATGAATGGCGGGTGCTGAAATCCACCGACCCCCTGGACCGGGTGGGGGCGGGGGATCAGGGCCTCATGTTCGGCTACGCCACCGACGAAACCCCAGAGCTCATGCCCCTACCCATCACCCTGGCCCACCGCCTCACCATGCGCCTGGCGGAGGTGCGCAAGACGGGGCTTCTTCCCTACCTGCGCCCCGACGGCAAAGCCCAGGTCACCGTGGTCTACGAGGGGGATAGGCCCCTTTACGTGAAGACGGTGGTGGTTTCCGCCCAGCATTCCCCCGAGGTGGAGCCGGACCAGCTCCGGGAGGACCTGATCCGGGAAGTGGTACGCCAGGCCATCCCTCCTGAGTACCTTAAGGAAGGGGAGACGGAGTACCTTATCAATCCTTCGGGGCGCTTCATCCTGGGTGGGCCCCATGCGGATACCGGGCTTACCGGGCGCAAGATCATCGTGGACACCTACGGGGGAGCGGTGCCCCATGGGGGTGGGGCCTTTAGCGGGAAGGACCCCACCAAGGTGGACCGCTCCGCCAGCTACTACGCCCGCTACATGGCCAAGAACCTGGTGGCGGCAGGCCTGGCCCGGCGGGCCATGGTGGAGCTGGCCTACGCCATCGGCAAAGCCCGGCCCGTATCCTTGCGGGTGGAAACCTTCGGCACCGGGATCCTGCCTGACGAGAAGCTGGCCGAGATCGTGAAGCGGGTCTTTGACCCCAGACCCTTGGCCATCATTGAGGAGCTGGACCTCCTGAGGCCCATCTACACCCCCACCAGCGCCTACGGCCACTTTGGCCGCATGGGCTTCCCGTGGGAGGAAACCGACCGGGTGGAGGCCTTGAGGCGGGAAGCGGGCCTTTAATACCACCCCAGTCTGACTTCGTCAGACTGGGGGCCCCGGATACCACCCCACCCTGGCATGGGCCAGGGTGGGGGCCCCGCAAAAGGACTAGCCCACCCCCACCCGGTTTTTCCCCCGGCGTTTGGCTTGGTAAAGGGCTTCGTCGGCCCGTTTCAGGAGGGAAAGGGGGGAGTCATCAGGGCGGGCCTCGGCTACCCCGATGCTGATGGTCATCCCTGCCACGGGGGGGACCCTTAGGGCTGCCACCGCCTGGCGCAGGCGTCCGGCCAGGCGCACCGCCTGGGCCAGGGGGGTTTCCGCGAGGAGGATGGCGAACTCCTCCCCGCCCAGGCGCACGGCCCGGTCGCTTTTCCGGAGGTGTTCTTCCAGGCAGCGGGCTAGGGTTTTGAGCACCCGGTCCCCCACGGGGTGGCCGTGGGTATCGTTCACCCTCTTGAAGTTGTCCAGGTCCAAAATCATAAGGGAAAGGGGTCGGTTATACCGCTGGACGCGGAAGAGCTCCCGCTCAAGCACCAGATCCAGATAACGCCGGTTCCTAAGCCCAGTTAGGGGGTCGGTATAGGCTTCCAGCTGGGCCTCCAGGTACCCTTCCTTAACCCGCACCAGCATGTAGAGAAGGCCCACATAGGCCAGGTTGGCCCCGAAGAACTGGGCCAGGGCGTTGAGGTGCTCCGCATGGAAATGGCCGCGAACGCTTCCCAAGAGGGAAAGCAGAAAGAGGGTGAGCAGGTAGAGGAGGGCCAGGCGCACCGCCTGCTGCGTCTGAAAAAAGAGAAAGCTGCTGAAGTACACAAAGGGCACCCAGTAAGCGGCGGGGGATAGGCCCATGGGGTTGGGGCTGATAAGGAGTTGGTAGGCCAGGGTGGCCAGGAGGTAGGAGGCCACCAGGGCATGGGCTGTGGCCAGGACCCAGGGGGAGGTGCGCGGCCAACGCCAGAGGATGAGGGCCAAAAGGGAGAAGCCCAGGGCCAGAAGGGGGAGGAGGAGGCGGTCCACCGGGTCCAGCTCCGCGGCCCTAGAGGTAGCGAAGGCCACCAGGGCCAGAACGGCACCTAGGGGTAAGAGCCATAGGGCCGTTCTGCGCCTTAAAGGATGCAGGGGATCCAGGAGCTCGAGGGTGGGGTGCAAGCTAACCCCAGTATATGGGACACGTACCCGGGCCATGACCCCAGGATGGCCTAGTCCCCCTTAACGAACCCTTAACGACCCCTCAGTCCTCCAGGTAGGTGTAGCCCTGGAGCTCCCGCATGTACCGTTCCAGGAAGGCCCCTTTTTCCACGGGGGAAAGGCGGCTTTGCCGCACCAGCCGCTCCACGCCCAGGAAGAGCTCCCGGGCGGTGAAGCCCATCTTCTCGATCACCTTCTCCGCGGTCTCCCCGGGGACAAAGCGCTCAATGGCAAACCCTTCCTCGTCCACCAGCACGTGGGCCTCCCCCACCTGACCGAAGAGGTTGTGGTTGCTGCCCAACACGTCCTGGTAGGCGCCCACCAGGAAGACCCCCAGGTAATAGTCCTCCCCCGGGCGGATGGGGTGGACGGGCAGGCTGTGGCGCACGTCGTGCAGGTCAATGAAGCGGTCCATCTTGCCGTCGGAGTCGCAGGAGATATCCACCAGGGTGGCCTGGCGGGTGGGAGGCTCGTGGAGGCGGCTTAGGGGGACGATGGGGAAGAGCTGGTGGATGGCCCAAGCATCGGGAAGGCTTTGGAAAATGGAGAAGTTGCAGACCAACTTGTCGGCCAAAAGCTTTTCCAGGTCCTCGAGCTCATCGGGGGCGTAGGGAAGGTCCTGGGCGATGGCGTACACCCGCCGGGCGATGTGGTAGAAGATCTCCTCCGCCAGGGCGCGGTCCTGCAGGGAGACCAGCCCCAGGTCGTAAAGGGTCTGCAGGGTTTCCTTGTCGGCGAAGGCGTCGTGGTAGACCTCGCGGAAGTTTTTGGGGGAAAGGGTTTCCAGGCTCTCCCAAAGCTCCTTGACCAAGGGATGGGCCTCTGGGGGTGGGGGATGGGGCCGGGTCTCCCCCGGGGGGGTGATCACGTCAATGACCTCGAGGACCAGGACCTCATGGTACGCGGTGACCGCCCGGCCCGACTCCGTGACCAGGGTGGGATGGGGCTCCCCTTGGGCCTCCACCACCTCCTTGGTCACGTAGACCAGGTCCTCGGCATACTCGGGGAGGGTGTAGTTGGCGGAGGCGTAGAAGTTGGTCTTGGAGCCGTCGTAGTCCACGGCCAGGCCCCCGCCCAGGTTGAGGTACTGGAGAGGGGCCCCCAGCTTCCTGAGCTGCACATAGGTCTGGGCCGCCTCCCGCACCGCCGCCTTGATCTTGCGGATATCCGTCACCTGGCTGCCAATGTGGGCATGGACCATGACCAGGGCCTCCAGGAGCCCTTCCTCCTTCAGGATCTCCACCGCCCGGATGATCTCCGGGGTGGTGAGGCCGAACTTGGCGTTTTCTCCGCCGCTGGCCTCCCACTGCCCAGCTCCCTTGGCCTTTAGTTTGTAACGGATGCCCAGCTGGGGGCGTACGCCAAGTTCCTTGGAGATCCGGATCACCCGGGGAAGCTCGGCGAACTTCTCCAGGGTGATGACCACGTTCCGGGAAAGCTTCCTCCCGGTCAGGGCCAGGCGGATGAAGTCGTCGTCCTTGAAGCCATTGGTGGTGATGAGGGCTTCCGGGGAGAGGTCCTGGGCCAGGATCAAGGCCAGCTCGGCCTTGCTCCCCGCCTCGAGGCCATAGTGATAGGGCTTCCCCGCCTTGGCCACGGTTTCCAGCACCAAGCGGCGCTGGTTCACCTTCACGGGATAGACCCCGCGGTACGCTCCTCGGTAGCCATACTTTTCCATGGCCTTCCGGAAGGCCTCGTTCAGCTCCTTTACCCGGGCCTCGAGGATCTGGGGAAACCGAAGCACCAAAGGTAAAGGCCGTCCCTCGTCCCTAAGGGCTTCCACGATTTCCAAAAGGGAGGCGGAAGGGCCTTCCGGGCCCAAGGGGGTTACCTCCAACTCTCCGTCCCGCCCTACCCGGAAAAACCCCGCTCCCCAGTAGGGCACCAGGTAGATCTCCTCCGCTTCTTTGGGGGAAAAGCGCCTGGCGGTTTTCAATCCCGTTCAACCTCCGCCCCCAAGTGTAGGACGGAAGGGGCAGCTTGGGAAGGGGTTGGGCTCCGATAGACATACCCCTCGCCTTCCTTGGGGACTTCCTCCGGGTCCAGTAGGTAAAGGAAGGGACTTTCCACCTCGTTTACCAGGGCAAAACCCCGGCTTCTGATAAGGAGGTGTAAGGTCTTTTCCACCTGGAAAGCGATGGCTACCGGCCCCACTTCTTCCAGGACCCCTTCTAGGAGGTCTAACCACCGGGCCAGTTGGGCAGGCTTCAGTCCCTTAGGCAGTACAAGCCGCACCGCTCCCTGCTTCTCCCCGAAGAGGCGGAAGCGCCTCAGAAAGCGCCTTAGGGTCCGCCTTTCCTCCCCTCCTGGTTGGAAGGTGAGGTGCTTGTGGCCAAAGACGCTGAAGCGAAACCCTTCGGGGGCCAAGGCCCTTAACCGGCTTATGGTCTTCCTGTCCCCCACCCGGTGCCACCAGGAAAGCTCCACCGTGGGGAAGGCCTTGGCGTAGGCCTTAAAACCCCCGGGGTAGCCCCTATACCCCCTAAGCCCTTCCAGGATCAAGCCACGCCTCCAAAAAGGCCAGCCCCATCCGGGCCATCAAGGGGGTGATGGTGTGCCCAGCTCCCTCCTCCACGAAACGGGCGAGCCGCCCCTCGGGGTAATGGGGCCTCAGGGCCTCCACGGTTTTTTCCATGCGGGAAAGGGGCACGATCAGGTCCTTGGTGCCGTGGAGGTGAAGAAGGGGTACACCCCCATAGGCTTCTCCCCTCAGGGCAGGGGGGGTTTCGTAAAGGGCCAAAACCTTGGCGTCCGCCACCTCCTGCCCTTGGGGGAGCTTCATGGGGAAACCGCTACCGATGAAGGCCAAGGCTCCTTGTGCCTTGAAGCCTTGGGAAAGGAGCAGGTGGACCACGAAAGCCCCCATGCTGCCCCCCGCCAGGAAAAGGGGGAGGGAGAAACGCCTTTGGGCTTCTTGGGCTACCTCCCTGGCCTCTTCCGCAAAGGTCAGGGCCACCCGGTAAACCTCCTCTACGTAGCTCTGGCTTCTGGAGGAAGGGGGTGGACCTTCCCGCTCCCCGTGCCGGGGGGCATCAAAGGCCAGGAGGAGAAAGCCCTTTTCCGCATACCCCGGGAGCAGGGAAAGGATGTGCTCCTTAGATCCCTGAAGCCCGTGGAGGGCGAGGAGGAGGGCCCTGGGGCGTTTGGGGATATGGGCCAGCACGCTCTGCCCTGCCAGGGTAAACGCCTCTTTCCGCATGCGGCTCCCCTCAGGTGAAAAGGCTGGACACCGACTCCCCCCGGTGGATGCGCCAGATGGCCTCGGCGAAGAGGGGTGCCACGGGAAGGGTCTTGAGCTTGGGGCCTTCCTTGGGGGGGCAGGTGTCGGTGGCCGCCACCTCCTGCACCGGGCTTTTGGCGATGCGCTCTAGGGCCGGCCCCACATAGACCCCGTGGGTGGCGGCGGCGTAGACCTCCTTGGCCCCTGCCTGCAACAGGGCCTCCACCGCCTCCACCAGGCTTCCGGCGGTGGAGATCTCGTCGTCCACGATCAGGGCAGTTTTCCCCCTAACCTCCCCCACCAGCATCCGGACCCGTACCTCGGTGTCGGAAACCCGTTCCTTGTCAATGAAGGCCAAGGGGAGGCGGAGGCGCCGGGCCAGGGAGCTGGCCCGCTTTAGGTCCCCGGCATCCGGGGCCACCACCACGGCATTGTCCAGGTCCACCCGGGTGGCGAAGTGGTTGGCGATGACGGGCTCGGCGGAGAGGTGGTCCACGGGCACCTTAAAGAACCCGTGCACCTGGGGGGAGTGCAGGGTCATGGTGAGTACCCGGTCGGCCCCGGCGGTCTGGAGAAGATCGGCCACCAGCCTGGCGGCGATGGAGATGCGGGGGGCGTCCTTCTTGTCGCTGCGGGCATAGGAGAAGTAGGGGATGACCGCCGTGACCCGGGCGGCGCTGGCCCCCTTGGCGGCGTCAATCATCATGAGAAGCTCCATGAGGTGGTCCTGCACCGGAGGGGTTAGGGACTGGACGATGAAGACATCCCCTTCCCTTAGGCTTTCCTCAAAGCGCACGAAGAGGTTGTCGTTGGCGAAGCGCTGGGTGGTGCTTTTGCCCAGGGGAAGGCCTAGGGCCTCAGCGATGGCTTGGGCTAAGGGCTTATTGGACTGACCAGAGAAGATCAGCAGGGGGCGGTCCATGCCGTTCCCCAAGATACCACGCCCCAGGGGTATGCCTCCCGCTTCGCTCCCCAAGGGCTAGCGTGTGGGGGCTACCTAGGTCAGCCCCAAAGGGGCTACTTAAAGGAGGGTGAGACCCTCCTGCAAGGGGGTGGTGACCTCGAGGCCTTCGGGATGCACATAGACGTTCACCTCGGTGCGCACCCCGAAATCGGGTAGGTAAACCCCGGGTTCCACGGTGAAGGCCAGCCCCGGCACCAGGGGGCGGAAGTCATGGGTTTCCAGGTCGTCCAGGTGGGGGCCGGAGCCGTGGACCTCCTCCCCCAGGTTGTGCCCCGTGCGGTGGCGGATGTAAGGCCCGTAGCCCTCCCCTTCCAAAAGGTCCCGGGCCACCCGGTCCACCTCAAAGCCCTTGGGGTAGCGCCCTTTTCCGTAGGCCTCGGCCAGGAAGCGGATGGCGGCATCCCGGGCCCTGGTCACCGCCTGGAAGGCCCGGTGGGCCCCTTCAGGAGGCCTTAGGCCCGCCATCCAGGTGATGTCGGCGTAGACCCCCCCTTTTTCCTTAGCCCACAGGTCCAAAAGCACCACCTCGCCCTCCTCGAGGACCTTGTCCGTGGGGGCGTGGTGAGGGTTGGCGGCGTTTCGGCCGAAGGCCACCATGGGGGGATGGTCAAAGACCAGCCCCCGTTCCTCCAGGGCCTGGACCAAGAGGGCCTGCACGGCTTTTTCCGTGGGCCTGGGGCTTTGCTGCAGGAAGGCCAGCGCTCGGTCCCTGGCGGCCACCAAGCCCTTCACCGCCCGGCGGTGGCTCTTTAGCTTCGCCTCTCCCCAGGTTTGGAAGAGGAGGAGGAGGGGCCAGGAGGAAAGGAGCTCGAGGCCCATCCCCCTCAAAAGGTCCAAGGTGCCTCCATCCACCCGGGAAAGGTAGGGTACCAAGCCTGCTGGCACGTACTCCAGCGCGATGCGCCTTAAGCCCTCCACAAGCTCCGTAAGGGCTCCCACGTATCCTTGCCAAGTGTGGTAGGTGCGCTTTTTCCCAGGGAGGGAAGGGAAGAGGCTTTCTTCAATGGCATGGCAAAGGAGGGTGGGCTCCCCTTCCCGGGGGATGAAGTAGGCGAAGCGTCGGGTCAGGTGAAGAGGGGTGAGGGAGAGGACCTCGAGGGCCAAGGGGTTGCTCCTCCCAAAGGAGAAGAGGAGCCAGCCATCCAGCTTCTCTTCCCTAAGCACCTCCTGTATGCGGGGTAGGTTCATGTCCATATCCTAGCCCTTGGAACCCGCCTCACCTTTCCGTACCCCTGTCATGCTAGGGTGAAGGGGTAGGGAGGTTTGCGAGATGGTGAAAGCAGAGGGGGCGGTAATCCGCATCACTCCCCAGGCGGCGGAGAAGGCTAAGGAGATCTTGGCCCGCTACGGTAAGGAGCACGCCGCCATCCGGGTCTTCATCAAGTCCGGCGGGTGCTCGGGCTTCCAGTACGGCATGGCCGTGGATGAGAGGGAGCTTCAGGGGGACACCTTGGTGGAGATGCACGGGGTGCGCCTGGTGGTGGACCCCATGTCCTTGCCCTACCTGGTGGGCTCGGAGATCGACTGGGTGGAAAGCCTCATGGGCGGGGGATTCACCGTGCACAACCCCAACGCCGCCAGCACCTGCGGCTGCGGCCACTCCTTCCGCACCAAGGACCAGGAAGCAGAAGCCAGGACCTGTGGCCATTGATTCCCCTTCCTAAGCGCTTTTGGGGCCCTATCTTTGGGCCCTTTTATCCTTTTTCTTGACCTATATGGTAAGCGTCGTATAATAGCCTCGGCCACGAAGGGCAGTGCCGCAACGGAGAAAGGAGGCTGTATGAGAAAAGTAGGCAAGCTGGCTTTAGTCGGTCTAACCGCCCTAGGCCTGGCCCTGGCAGGGCCCCAGGACAACAGCTTGGTCGTAGGGGCTTCCCAGGAGCCTAGGGTGCTGGCGGGGGACTTCTTAAGCATCATCTCCAACCAGGCCATCAAGAGCGAGATTGAAGGCTATCTCTTTGCGCCTTTTATCGGCTTCAATGCCGATAGCCAGAACTTCCCCGTGCTGGCCACCGAGGTGCCCACGGAGAAAAACGGGCGCCTGCGGGTGACCGATATCGGTGGGGGCAAGAAGCGGCTGGAGATGGACCTCACCATCCGCCCCGATGCCCGTTGGTCCGACGGCAAGCCCATCACCACCGAGGATGTGGCCTTCTACTACGAGGTGGGTAAGGCCAAGGGCATGCCCGTCCTGAACCCCGATTATTGGGAGCGGGTGAGCCTCAAGGTGAAGGATGCCCGCAACTTCACCGTGACCTTTGAGCCCGCCTACTACTACGACACCTACGGCTCCTACGGCTCCCCCATAGGCTATGCTCCCAAGCACATCATGGGGGCGGAGTGGGAGAAGGTAAAGGCGGCGGCCCGCAACCTGAATCCCGATAAAGACGCGGAGAAGCTCAACGAGCTCTACCGTAACTTCTTCCTCAAGTTCTCCACCCCCCAGGCCTTGAACCGGGGTGCCATGGTCTACTCGGGCGCCTTCAAGCTGAAGCGCTGGGTACCGGGTAACTCCATTGAGATGGAGCGCAACACCAACTTCCCCATCAAGCCGGAGGGTGGGGAAAGCAAGTACGTGCAGAAGGTGGTCTACCGCTTCATCCAGAACACCAACTCCCTCCTGGTGGCGGTGATCGGGGGCTCCATTGACGCCACCTCCAGCGTCTCCCTCACCTTTGACCAGGGCCGTAGCCGGCAGCTCACCTCCCGTGCCCCTGGCCGCTTTGACATCTGGTTTGTGCCCGGAGCCATCTGGGAGCACATTGACATCAACAAGTTTGCCAACTGCCAGCAGGTGAAGGACCTGGGCCTGGACGATGTCCGCACCCGTCAGGCCCTCCTCTACGCCCTGAACCGGGAAGGGTTGGTGAAGGCCTTCTTTGATGGCCTCCAGCCTGTGGCCCACACCTGGATCGCTCCCGTCAACCCCCTCTTCAATCCCAACGTCAAGAAGTACGAGTTTGACCTGAAGAAGGCCGAGGCTCTCCTGGCGCAGATGGGTTGGAAGAAGGGCCCGGATGGAATCCTCCAGCGCACCGTGGGCGGGCGCACCGTTCGTTTTGAGATTGAGTACGTGACCACCGCGGGCAACGCCATCCGCGAGCGCACCCAGCAGTTCTTCGCCGAGGACCTGAAAAAGATTGGCATTGCCGTAAAGATCAACAACGCCCCCTCGGCGGTGGTCTTCTCCGACGACTACATCCAGCGGGCCAGCGAGTGCAAGTGGACGGGGATGTTTGAGTTCGCCTGGGTCTCTAGCCTGGCCGAGGACGGCAGCCTCTTCCAGTACAAGAACCTGAACACTGGGGCCATCATGGTGCCCACCAAGGAGAACAACTACCAGGGCCAGAACATCGGTGGCTGGCGGAACGACGAGTTTGACCGCTTGACCAGCCAGGGGGTGCTGGAGTTTGACGAGGCCAAGCGGAAACAGCTCTTCTGGAAGGCTCAGGAGATCTGGGCGGAGGAGCTTCCCGCCCTACCCCTTTACTTCCGCGCCAATCCCTACGTGGTGCGCAAGGGCCTGGTGAACTACGTGGCCAGCGCCTACGCGGGCGGCTTTGGCTACCCCGGCTGGAACGCTTGGGAGATCGGCTGGGAAAGCCGCGGCGCCGTGAAGAAGTGGGACCAGGCGAAATACGCCCTTTCCGTCAAGTAGACATGGTATAGTGGGGCCCGCTGGGCGGAATGCCCAGCGGGCTTTTTGGTCAGGCGATAGCCTATTTGGAGGCGCAAAAACAGGAGGTACAAAGGTGTTTGCCTATACGGTGCGCAGGCTTTTGCAGATGATCCCCTTGCTCCTGGCTGCCAGCGTGGTGATCTATACCCTGCTGGCCTTGCAGCCGGGGGATCCTTTGGAGGAGCTCAAGCGGCAAAACCCTCGGATGACCGCGGAGCAGTTTGAGGCCTTGAAGCGGGCCTATGGCCTGGACCAGCCCCTTCATATCCGCTACTTCAAGTGGCTTTCCCGGGCGGTGCGGGGGGACCTTGGCTACAGCCGCACCTACGGCATCCCTGCGGCGGAGTACATCTTCGTGCAGCGCTTGCCCAAGACCCTGATCCTCTCGGGCTTGGCCCTGACCCTGGCCTTGGTGGTGGCTATCCCCGTGGGCATCTTCTCCGCCGTGCGCCAGTACTCCCTGGCGGATTACGTCATCACCTTCTTCTCCTTCGTGGGGTTTTCCATGCCGGTCTTTTTCCTGGGCATCCTGCTCCTTTACCTCTTTGCCATCTGGTTTCCCGACCACATCCCTGGCTTTCCCCGTTTTCCCACCGGGGGTGTTCCCGGGGTGCTTTGGGAGGATGTGCGTTCGGGGGCCGTGAGCTTCGCGTATTTCCTGGGGCAGTGGGCCTGGCACCTGATCCTGCCGGTCATCGCCCTTTCCTCCTTGCAAATGGCGGAGTGGACCCGGTTCATGCGGGCTTCCTTGCTGGAGGTGCTTTCCCAGGATTACATCCGCACCGCCCGGGCCAAGGGCTTGGCCGAGCGGGTGGTGCTCTACAAGCACGCCCTCAGGAACGCCCTCATTCCCATCGTGACCCTGGTGGGCCTGGCCATCCCCGGGGTGTTGGGCGGGGCCACCATCACCGAGACCATTTTCAGCTACCCCGGGATGGGACGGGCCATCTTTGACGCCCTGGTGGAGAAGGACTACAACGTGGCCATGGCGGCCTTGGCCTTCTTGGCCTTGATGACGGCCCTTTTCAACCTGCTTGCAGACCTGGCCTATGCGGTGGTGGACCCCCGCATCCGCTACAGCTAGAGGTGGATCATGGCGACGCAAGCGCTAAAAGCCAAGCCCCGTACCTTCTTCGGCCTTTTCTGGCGCCGCTTAAGGCGGCACAAGATGGCCATGGCCGGGTTGGTGGTCATCATCCTCCTGATCCTCATGGCCATCTTCGCCCCCTGGATTGCTCCTTACGACCCCACAGCCCAGCCCACAGGGGAGGACGTGGGCCAGCACTACTTCAACCCTCCTTCCCGGGAGCACCTTCTGGGCACCGATGACCTGGGCCGGGATGTGCTTTCCCGCATCATCTACGGCTCCCGCATCTCCCTTTTGGTGGGTTTTGCCGTGGCCTTTTCCAGCGTGATCCTGGGCACCATCATGGGCACCCTGGCGGGGTATTTTTCCGGTCGCCCCTTGCGCTTTTACCTGGGACCTTTAAGGCGGGAACGGGAGGGGTTTTATCCCTTCAGCTTTGCCCTTTGGCGGGTTTTTTCCTGGTTTCTCTACTACGGCGTTTTGTACCTGGCGCTCTCCATCGCCTGGACGCTGGCCGAGGATGGGATTCGTGCTGGCAGGGTAGGGAGCTACCTGGGTTTTGGCCTGGTCCTGGCCTTGGTGCTTTGGGCGGCCTGGTATGGGCTTAGGGGGCAGATCCGCTTGGATTTGGACGTGGCCATAAGCCGCCTCATTGACTTCATGCTCACCATCCCCACCCTTCCCCTCCTCTTGGTGCTTTCCGCTTTGCTGCGGGACCCGGGGGTGAAGGTGGGCCAGTGGGCCCAAGGGGTCTTTGGCGATGCGGCCAGCGTTTTCATCATCATCACCATCCTGGTGCTTTTCGGCTGGCTGGGCACGGCCCGGCTGGTGCGGGGGAATATCCTCTCCTTGAGGGAGCAGGATTACGCCACCGCCGCCCAAGCCTTGGGGGCTAGCGACGCCCGCATCATGTTCCGGCACCTGGTGCCCAATACCTTGGCGCCCCTCATCGTGCAGGCCACCTTGCAGATCGGTGGGGCCATCCTGGTGGAGGCGGCCCTTTCCTTCCTGGGCTTTGGCATCCAACCCCCGGTGGCCACCTGGGGCAACATGCTCACCAACGCCCAGGAGTACATCTTCACCGCGCCTTGGTTGGCCCTGCCCCCGGGGTTCATGATCTTCATCACCGTCTTGGCCTTTAACTACCTGGGGGATGGGCTTCGGGATGCCTTAGACCCAAGAAGCCGCCTCTAGGGCCACCCCACCCGGGCAAAGCCCGGGTGGGGCCCCTGGTCTACCGAGGGGTTAGTTTTTCCGGAGGGTAGGCGGCCTCGAGGAAATACAGCCCCTGAGGGGGCGCCGAGGCGCCCGCTTGGCTTCGGTCCTGGGTTTGCAGAATGAGCCGGAGGCTATCCGGGTTGCGCTTGCCCAGGCCCACCTCCAAAAGGGTCCCCACCATGCCCCGCACCTGGCCCCTTAGGAAGCTCTGGCCCCGGAAGTAAAGGCGAAGCTCCCTGCCCCCTTCCCCTTCCACCTCCTCCAGCCTGGCCTCGTAGAGCTCCCTTTCCCCTTCCCGCACCTCCGCCTTGGCAAAGCCCAGGAAGTTGTGCCGCCCCTTAAGGAGGGAGAGGGCCTCCTGCATGGCCGCTTGGTCCAGGGGATGGCGGACCCAAAGGGCCCGGTGGCGGAGGAGGGGGGAGGGGTGGGGCCTTAGGAGGATGCGGTAGCGGTAGGCCCGCCATAGGGCGTCCTTGCGGGCGTGGAAGGTCGGGGCCACCTCCTTGGCGGCCACCACCTTGAGGTCCTCGGGGAGAAGCCGGTTCAAGGCCTCGGGGATCTTCTCCGTGGGGATTCGGCTGGGTAGGTCAAAGTGGAAGGGCATGGCCAGGGCGTGCACCCCGGCATCCGTGCGGCCGGCGGCCACCGCCTGGGGGAGGGCTCCGATCTCCGGCAGGACCCTTTCCAACTCCCCTTGGACGGTGCGCAGGCCAGGCCGCTGGCGCTGAAGCCCGGCGAAGTGGGTGCCGTCGTATTCGGTGAGGATCAGGATGCGGCGCACAGGTCCAGCTTAATCCGCACCCACCAGGGTCTTGGCGAGATGCCCCTCCAGGGCCACCCCTTTCCCCACCACCTTAAGCCGCACCCGGTCCCCCTCCCGGAAAGGGCTTTCCGGGCCTTCCTGGACCAGGATCTCCTTCTCTGGGGAAAGGAGGCGCACCCGGTAGGTGAGGTCGTGCCCTTTAAACTCCCGGGCCACCACCAGGCCCAGGGTGCCCTCCTGGCCTTCTGCAGGCAAAAGCCTTAAGGCCTCGGGGCGCAGGGAGAGGAGAAGGGGGCCATGGGCAGGCTCGGCCAGGGGCACCGGGCCCAAGCAGGTTTCCGCATAGGGGCCAAACCCCTCCCCGGAAAGAAGGTTGGTGCGGCCCAAAAACTGGGCCACGAAGGGGGTCTTGGGCTTGAGGTAGACCTCCTCAGGGGTGCCCACTTGTTCCAGCCTCCCTCCCCGCATCACCCCAAGCCTGTCGGCGAAGGAAAGAGCCTCCTCCTGGTCGTGGGTGACCAAAAGGGCGGTGGTGCCGGTTTCCTTGAGGATCTTGCGCACCTCCTCCCGGGTGCTGGCCTTGAGGCTCGCGTCCAGGCTGGAGAAGGGCTCGTCCAGAAGAACCAGCTTCGGCCCCGGGGCCAAGGCCCGGGCCAGGGCGATGCGCTGCTGCTGCCCCCCGGATAGCTCCCCAGGCTTGCGGTCCTGGAATAGGGTCATGCCCACCCGCTCCAAGGCCCTTTTGGCCCTCTCCAGGCGGTCCTTTCCCTTGAGGCCGAAGGCCACGTTGCCCAAGGCACTGAGGTGGGGGAAGAGGGCGTAGTCCTGGAAGACGAAGCCGATGCCCCGCCTTTCTGGGGGCAGGAGGGTGATGTCCTTGCCCTCCAGGAGGACCCGCCCCCTATCGGGGCTTTCCAACCCGGCCACCACCCTTAGGAGGGTGGTCTTGCCGCAGCCGGAGGGCCCCAAAAGGGCTAGGATCTCCCCGGGGTAGACCTCGAGGTCTATCCCCTTTAGCACCTCGTGTTCCCCGAAGCGCTTGACGATGCCCTCCAGTCTTAAAAGCGGCGCTCGGTCCAAAGCAACACCCCCACAAAGGCTGCCGAGAGGAGAACGATGAGCAGGGCAAAGGGGGCGGCCTCGGCAAACATGGCCCCCTGAGTGTAACTGAAAACCCGGGTGGAGAGGGTGCTATACCCCATGGGGGCCAGGAGCAAGGTGATGGGAAGCTCCTTCACCGCCCCGATAAAGGCCAAGGCTCCCCCGGCCACCGCCCCCCGCCAAAGGAGGGGAAAGGTGACGCGGAAGAAGGCCCGGAAAGGGGTGTCCCCTAGGGTCCTGGCCGCTTCCTCCAGGCGCCTGGGCACCTGGTATAGGGCTCCCCTCACCGGTCCCAGGCCCTCGGCTAGGAAGTGGAAGGCCAAGGCCAGGACCAAAAGGGGTAGGGTACCGTAGAGGAAGGTGAGGCTTTTTAGGCTAAAGAAGATCCAGGCTAAGGCCAGGGCCAAGGGTGGGATGGCGTAGCCCATGTAGGCAAGCCTTTCTAGAAGGCGGGAGGCCGGCGAGGGGTGGCGCACCACCAGGTAAGCGATGGGTAAGGCCATGCCCACGGCAAGGAGGGCGGTGGGGATGGCGGCCAGGGCGGAGTGGAGGAGAGCCTCCCAAAGCCCGGTCAGGTTTTCCCGGGGAAAGCGGCTTGCCAGATGGAAGAGGGCACAGAGGGGGAGGACCAAGGCCCACGAGACGGGAAGAAGGAGCAGGAGGTAGGCCCAAGGGGTAAACCACCCCAAGCTTATGGGCTTGGCCTTTTTCCCGCTTCCCTTGCCCGTGCGGGCCAGGCTGAGCCGGCGGAGGAAGACCCCTTCCAGAAGGAGAAGCCCCCCGGTGAAGAGGAGGAGGACGAGGGCTAGCCAGGCAGCGTAAACCCGGTCAAAGGCGGCGTTATATTGCAGGTAAATGGCGTAAGAGAAGGTTTCGTAGCGCAAAAGGCTCACGGTGCCGAAATCCCCCAGGACGTGGAGACCCACCACCAGATACCCGGAGAGGAGGGCGGGAAGGAGCTGGGGGAAGACCACCCGGAAAAAGGCTCTTAAGGGCCCAACTCCTAGGGTCCGGGCCGCTTCTTCCAGGCTGGGGTCCAGTCCCAAAAAGGCAGCCCTAAGGCCCAGGAAGAGATAGGGGTAGGTGATGAGGGAAAGGACGAGGAGAGCTCCCCAATACCCCTCGAGGCGGGGCAAAGGCAGGAGGCCTCCAGGCCCCGTGGCCGCCAGGAGCACGTAGGCGCCCACGTAGCCGGGGATGGCCAGGGGCAGGGTGAGGAGGATGGAGAAAAGCCGCTTCCCCTTAAGGCCGGTGCGGGTGGTGAGAAAGGCCAGGGGCAGGGCGAGGAGGGTGGTGCTCAGGAGAACCCCCAGGAGGAGGGAAAGGGTGTTCCTAACCAGCTCCAGGTTCTTGGGGCGGAGGAGGATGGCCTTTAGGGTTTCGGGATCGGCCTCCAGGGCCCTTAGGACCAGGTAGAGGAGGGGAAGGGCCACCCCGCCCCCTGTGAGGAGGGCGGGCACCAGGAAGGGCAGAAGCCCGGGAAGTTGGGGGAACCCTCTTGCGCTGGTCATCGTTGGGTTTGGCACCCAGGCCTGCCCCCAAGGGGGTAGCCTTAGAGGATACCCAGCTCCCGAAGGAGCTTGAGGGCCTGGTCCAAGGGGAGCTTTTCAAAGTCTAGCCTCGGGCTCTTCTTCAGAGCCTCTTCCAGGGGCAGGAGGTGGGTGTCGGCCACCACCCCTTTCACCAGGGGGTACTCGCCTATGTTGCCGGCAAAGTACTGTTGCCCCTTGGGCGAAAGAAGGTAGGTGAGGAAGCGGTTGGCGGCCACCAGGTTCCTGGAGGTCTTGAGGATGCCCGCCCCTGTGACCAGGGCCAGGTTGCCCACATCCCCGTCCTTGAAGTAGTGAAGGCCCAGGTTGTACCCCGCCCGGCGGAAGCGCACCACGTAGTAGTGGTTGGTGGAGCCAAGGTCGATCTCCCCGGCGCGGACAGCGTCCAACATGGCCGGGTTGGAGGCATAGCTCTTGGGATTAAGGGCTTTCATGGCGGAAAGCCATTCCCGGGTCTTGGCCTCCCCATGGAGAGCAATCATCCCGGCCACCATGTCCTGGAAGCTGGAGTACGTGGGGGTCCAGCCAATCCTACCCGCCAGGCCCTTGTCCTGGGCGAAGCGGGGGAGGTCCAGGATGCTCGTGGGGAGTTCTTCCGGCTTAAACTTCTGGGGATTATAGGCCAAGACCCTAAGGCGCAAGGTGATGGGAACCCAAGCCTTGGAGGCAGGCACGAAGGCCGCAGGTTGCTGCAAGAGGGTTTCTCCCAAGGGCCTAAGAAGCCCCTTGGCTGCCGCCTGGCCCAAGGCGCCTGCGGTGTTGGCCCAGAAGATATCCGCGGGGGAGCGGCCTCCTTCCTCCTGCAGGGCGGCCAAGATCTGGGCGTCGGTGCCATAGCGCACCTGGACCCGGATGCCGGTTTCTGCCTGGAACTGTTTCACTAGAGGTTCCACAAGGCTCTGCTCCCGTCCGGAGTAGACGGTCAGGGTCTGTCCTTGGGCGGAAGCCAGCCCTAAAGCCACGATGCCTATCAGGGTCACAAACCTTCCAAGCCGCATCTTGTCTCCTTTCCCCCCGGTGGTAAGCCGGGGACGAGGGGCCCCTCTGCCTGGGGACTTTACCCCAAGGGGGGATTAAAGTCAAGTATTCCGGTCGGATTTTATAGGTTTAGAAGTGATAATCACTTGCAGCCAGGGGAGTAAGCCCACCAGGTCCTCCGGCCAGAAGCCGGTTTGCTGCCCCGTATAGACTAAGGGCACGGGGTTTTGCGTATGCTGGCGGTGCCAGGGCTCCTCGGCGTTGCCGTGGTCGGAGGTGAGGAGGAGGGTGCCCCCTTCCTCCAAGAAGCCCTTCAGGAAAAGGGAAAGCTCCAGGAAGCGTTCGGGTAGCGCCTCTGGGAAACGGTGGGCGAAGAGGTCCAGGGCCCAGTATTCCAGGACCACCAGGTGGAAGCTCCGGGCCAGGGAAGCCGCTTGGGCACCGGCTCTATAGGGATCCTCCCAAAACCCAGGGGAGAGGGCCTCTGGGTGGCCCAGGGGCAAAAGGGGAAGGCCTGCTAAGAGGGCGGCTTGAGCGAAGGCGGAAAGGAGAAGCCTCCTTCCTTCGGTGGCCCCTTTCAGGTATTCGGGCCGGTAGGCGTTGGCGTGGAGGATGCGTAGGCCTGTTTCCTTCGCCCAGGCGTACAGGCTTTTTTGCAGAAGGGGCCTGAGCCTGGGGCTGGGGAAAGGCCCCTGGTGGTGGCCGAGAAGGCGGGGGGCATTGACCCCAGTAAGGAGGGTGGTCTGGCCCGTGCCCGACTGGGGCAGGCCCTCCACCCCCAAGGTGGCGTCCAAGGCCTTAGGGGAAAGCCCTAGGAGGAAGGGGAAAAGGTCCTCCAGGGCCTCACCTAGGCCGAGGCCGTCCACGAAGAGGAAGAGCACGCCTTTAGTGTGCTTCCGCTTAAGCCCCTTCGTCAAACCGCAAGGGATAGGGGTAGAAGGTGCCTTGCCTCACCCGGCGGTTGTGCGGGTGAGGGGTATCCTGGAACCGGAGGTAAAGCTATGCCGGTAAGAAAGGCCAATGCGATATGGGAAGGCGGTTTGCGTAACGGTCAGGGTCTAATGAAGCTGCAAAGCCAGGCCTTTGAGGGGCCCTATTCCTTCCCCTCCAGGTTTGAGGAGGGGCCGGGGACCAACCCCGAGGAGCTCATCGCCGCCGCCCATGCGGGCTGCTTCTCCATGGCCTTGGCGGCCTCCTTGGAGCGGGAGGGCTTCACCCCCAAGCGGGTTTCCACGGAGGCCCGGGTGCACCTGGAGATGGTGGAGGGAAAGGCCACCATCACCCGCATTGACCTCGTTACCGAGGCGGAGGTGCCGGGGATAACCCCGGAGAGGTTCCAGGAGATCGCCCAGGCGGCCAAGGAGGGATGCCCGGTTTCCCGGGCCCTGGGGGCGGTGAAGGAGATCACCCTCGAGGCCCGCCTGGTCTAGCCCTCCCCTTTCCACAGGAGCCGGCCGCAAGAGGGGCAGCGCACCAGCTGCCCCTGGACTACCTTCTGGGCCACGTGGGTGGGCAGGACCACGTTGCACCCCTCGCAGCGGAAAACCTGGCCTTGGCGGAGCATGCGGGCGATGCCGGTGCCCTTGCGGGCCCGGCGGATGGCCTCGTACTCCTTCAGGACGGGGGCAGGGATGGCCTGGGCCATGAGGGAACGTTCCTCTAGCCTGAGGGCGATTTCCGCCCTTAGGGCCTCCACCCGTACCCGGTTGGCCTCCAAGAGTTCTTCCAGGCGGGGCTTTAAGGCGGCGAGCTCGGCTTCCACCTCCTGGATCTCGCCTTCCAGGTTCTCCATGGCCTCCATGATGGGGGTGGAAAGCTCCAGGAGCTCTTTGATGCGGTCCTTGATCTGCTGGATGCGGTTCTCGTACTGGGTCTGCTCGCGGGCGCTTTGGGCCTGGCGTTGCTCGGCCTCCGCCTGCTTCTCCTTGGCGGTGAGGTCCTCAATGTCCAGGCTGTGGCGGTTGTACTCCTTGCGAAGCTCTGCCTGGCGCTCCAGGAGGTCCGCGAGCCGGCTTTCCAGGGCCTCCACCTGGGCTTTCACCGCCACGAGGTCTTGTGGAAGGGTTTCCGCCTCCTTTTGCAATCGGTCTATCTCCAGGTCCTTTTCCTGAAGGCTGTAAAGAGCCTTAAGCGCCTCAAGCTGTCCCCTGTGGGGAGCATCCGCCCCGTTCACGCTTCCCATTCTAACCCTAGGAGGAAGGGGTTGGTCTTGCCCTCGAGGGCCAAAGTGGTGGGGGGCCCGTGCCCTGGGTAGACCTCCGTCTTGGGGGGCAGGGTGAGGAGGCGCTTTAGGGAGCGGAAAAGGTCCTCCCGGTTTGCCCCCGGAAGGTCGTAGCGGCCGATGCTTCCCCGGAAGAGGAGGTCCCCGGAGAAGACCATAGGGGACTGGGAGGCTTCCAGATGGAGGAAGGCCACGTGCCCGGGGCTATGGCCGGGAAGGTGCCAGACCTTAAGGCCAAAAAGGGACATGCCCTCGGCCAAGGGTTCCACGGGTAGGGGAGGCTTGGGGATGGAGAGGCCAAAGAGGGCCGCCATCTCCTGGGCCTTTTGGTAAAGGGGAAGGTCCAGGGGGTGGAGGAAGACGGGTAGGGACAGGGCCTCCACCAAGGGGGCCACGGCCCCCAGGTGGTCAAAGTGGGCGTGGGTGAGGAGGATGGCCTGGGGCGTTAACCCCGTGGACTCCAGGAGGGCCAGGATCCTTTCCGCTTCGTCCCCGGGGTCCAGGAGCACGGCACCCTCCTTCCCCGCCACCAGGTAGGCGTTGGCCTCCAGGGGGCCCACGCTTAGCCGGTACACCCTCATGGCTCGGTGGGAAGCCCCTCCTGGAGCCACTCGTGCATGGAGCCCAGGTAGTTCCGGGCCCTGACCCCGAGGCTCCTCAGCACGAAGAAGGCCACGGCGCTCCGGGCCCCGGAGTGGCAGTAAAGCCCCACCTCCTGCCCCGGCTCCAGGCCGAGCCGCTTTAGCACCTTGTCCGGCTCCAGAAAAAGCCCCAGGGGGGCGTTCCGGCTTCCGGGGATGCGTCCTCCCCGGGGGCAGCAAGGGGGGTGGACCTTGCCCTGGTGTTCCTCGGGGCTACGCACGTCCAAGAGGAGGGGGTGCCTCGCGGCCTCGTCCGCGGTGAGGAGCCAGTCCCGCCGGAGGCGGGCTATGGTATCCGAGCGCTCAGGTTTGGGCTCTTCCCGCTCGGTGGCGTGGGCCTCCCAGCCCTCGGTCCAAAGCTCCACCTCTAAGCCTCCAAGCCCCAGGAAAAAGGCGGTGCGGCAAAGGCGGCTGGTGAGGCCCTCGTCGTAGAGGACCACGGGGCTTTTGAGCCCCAGTTCCTGGAAAAGCTCCGTTAGGCCCGCTTCCAAGGCTTTCAGCTCCGCCTCTTCCCGCAGGCGAAGCCTGGGGGCGGAAAGGTCCAGGTGGCGGGCACCCGGTAGGTGCCCGGCCTCGTAGGCGGCCCGGGGACGGGTATCCACCAGGACGGCTTCGGGAGGGATCTCCATGCCCCTGATTATAGGGGGCGCATGGGTAGGCGCTAGAGGATAAGGATACTTGACAAACTAAGGTGCAAGTGATATAAGTGAAGCAGGAGGTGATAGGTATGGCCCTGGTTCGCAGGGATGCACGGCCCATGGAGATCACCCCCTTCCGCACCTGGGGTCCTTTCTCCCTCCTGGAGGAGGCCAACCGGCTCTTTGAGGAGGTCTTGGGGGACTTTGCCCGGCCCGTGGCCACCCACATGGCGCCCGCGGACCTCTACGAGACCGACGAGGCCTTGGTCCTGGAGATGGTGGTGCCGGGCCTGGCCCCGGAGGACCTCGAGGTGAGCCTCGAGAGCAGCAAGCTCACCATCAGGGGCCAGGTGAAGCCCGCGGAGGAGGCCAAGGTGCGCCGTTACTACCTGCAGGAGATCCCCCATGGCTCCTTCGTGCGCACCTTCACCCTTCCCGTGGAGGTGGATGCCTCCCAGGCCAAGGCGGAGTTCCGCCATGGCGTCTTGCGCCTCACCCTGCCCAAGGTGGCCGAGGCCCGGGCCAAGCGGATCCCCATTGAGGTGGTCCACTAGGCCTTGGTCCTGCCTAACCCCTGGGGGTTCTCCAGGGGTTAGGCCTTTTTTAAAGCACCTTCCAAGCGCTTTAGGGCCTCCTCCAGGACCTCGGGGTAGGTGGCGAAGTTGAGGCGCACGTAGCGGTCGTACCCTTCCCCGAAGTTCTCCCCGGGGTTCAAGGCCACCCGGGCCTCCTTGAGGAAAAAGGCCCCTGCCTTAGGGATGGGGGTCTTGAGCCAGGCTAAGTAGGTTCCTTCTGGGGGAAAGTGACCAAGACCCACCTCCTTGGCCCAGGCCGCCACCCGGTCGCGGTTCGCCCTAAGCCGGGCCAGGGTCTCCCCAAGCCAGGCCTCCCCTTCCCTTAGGGCCGCCTTCCAGGCGGCCATGGCCAGCACGTTGGGGAAGGTGTGGGGGAGGTGGCGCCTCAAGGCCTCCACCAGGGGCTTCGGGCCTACCGCCGCCCCCATGGGCAGTCCGGCCAGGTTGTAGGCCTTCCCGGGGCCCAAAAGGGTTAGGGTGCGCTCGGGGAGGAAGCGGGCCAAGGGCACGTGGCCCCTCTCGTAGGTGAGGGGGGCGTGGAGCTCGTCGGAGACCACGATGAGGTCGTGCCTGCGGGCGATGGCGGCCAAAGCGGCAAGCTCCTCCTCCCCAAAGACCCTTCCCGTGGGGTTTTGCGGATGGCAGAAGAGGAGGAGCCGGCTGGCGTAGGCCAGGCGCTCCAGGCCCTGAAGGTCCAGCCGGTACCCGGCCTCCGTCTCCCGTAAGGGGTTGGCCAGGACCGTGCGCCTTTGCTCCCGGATGGCGGCCAGGAAAGGGGGATAGATGGGGACCTGGGTCAAGACCCCTTGCCCCGGGGCGGTGAAGGCGGCCACGGCGGCATAGAGCCCCACCACCACGCCCGGCATAAAGGCTACTTCTCCCTCCAGGCCTGCCCTCTCCAGAATGAGGGCCCTAAGCTCCCCGTCCCCTTCCCGGGGGGGGTAGCCCAAAAACCCCTGGGCCCTTTCCCCTATGGCCTGGCGGATGGGCTCGGCCACGGGGAAGTCCATATCCGCCACCCATAGGGGCAGGACGTCTTCCGGGTAGGTGCTCCACTTGAGGGAATCCTTGCGGGGAGGAACCATGGGGTTATCTTAACCAGATCCCCTTCCCAGCCGGCGGAGCATGTACCAGGAGAGGAGGATGAGGGGGAGGCTCACCACCTGGGTGGCGGTGAAAAGACCGATGCCCAGTTCATCGTTCCGGTAGACGGGAAGCCACAAGGGATTCAGGCGGAAAGGCTCCTCCAAAACCGAGCGCAGCACGCTGTACCAAAGGATAAAGTTCCAAAAGGCATACCCATAGAAGGGCTTTTTGCGAAGCCAAAGGTAGGAGAGGGGGAGGAGGATAAGGCCCACCAAGGCCCCGTAGATCTGGGTAAGGTGCACGGGGCCCCGGAGGAGCTCGTCACACCGATAGACCTGGGAGATATCCTCAATGCCGGGGCAGATTCCGGGAAACCCCTTGGCCCACTCCGGCCAGGTGAAGCCGAGGGGCAAGGAGGTGAGGCGGCCCACGGTGTCCGAGCCATTCATGAGGTTCCCGATCCTGCCGGCGATGATGCCCAGGGCCACGCCGGGCGTGGCGGCGTCCAGGTAGGGCCAAAGGGGGTAGCCCTTCTTCCTGTGGAAGTAGAGGAAGGCCAAGGCCCCACCCAGGATGGCCCCGTGGAAGGAGAGCCCCCCGTGCCAGATGTAGAGAATCTCCAAGGGGTTTTGCAGGAAGGGGCCGGGGGAGGTGAGCACATAGCCTAGCCTCGCCCCCACCACCCCCCATACCACCCCCCAGAAGGCCACGGTTTCAAACCTTTCCGCATCCAGCCCCCAGGCCCTAAGCCTGCGCTTGGCCAGCTCAAAGCCGATGAAGATGGCCAGGGTAAGGAGGAAACCATACCACTGGATGCGCAAAGGGCCCACCTGAATCATGGTGGGGTTCATGCCCCACCCCCTCTTTGGAGCCTTTCCGCCAGCTCCCGTAGGGATCTCTCGTCAAAAATCCCTTCTAAAAGCACCCTGTCCCCTAGGAGAAGCACGGGGACCCGGAAGGTGTAGAGGCGGAAGAGCTCCGGGTCTTGGTCCACGTCCCGGCGCACATAGGGAATCCCTAGGGTCCAAAGGGCCCTTTCTGCTTTTTCGCAAAGCCCGCACCCCTCACGGGTGACGAAAACCAGGTCCATGGAAGAAAGCATACCCTAGCCGTGGAAGATGGACCGGATGACCAAAAGCCCCATGGCCACATGCACCAGCACCTTGGCCACCACGCCGCCCATGAGGCCCACCAGGGTTCCCCAGGCGGCCCTTAGGGCCTCCTCTATCCTTCTTCCCGAAAGATACTCAAAGAGCCAGGCCAGGAGGAAGGGCAAGACCAGCACTCCTAAAACCCCAAGGAAAAGGCCCAGAATGCCCCCCAAAAACGCTCCCCAAAGCCCGGCCCGGCTGGCCCCATAACGCCGGGCTCCTAGGAGGGTGGCCACGTTGTCCAAGGTCATGGCCAAAAGGGCCAAGGCCCCCAAGGCCAGCCACACCCCCAGGGAGAGCTCCCGGAAGCCCACCAGGGCTTCATGGAGCAGGGCGGCGGCCAGGATGAGCAAGGTGGCGGGGACAAAGGGCACCAAGGTTAAGAGCACCCCCGCTCCCCAAAGGACCACGAAGAGCCAGTCGGCGAAGGCATCCACAAAACAAGCCTAGGATGGGATTCCATGAGAAGGAAAAGGGACATCCGCCCTCCGCTTCCCCTTTAAGCTCAAGGCGAGGAGGCGGGTATGGAGTTTGGCCTACCCAAGGAACAGGGCGTGGTCAAGACCCAACCCCCCTTCGGGGAGGTGCGGGAAGGCCGGGTGGCCCTCACTCCCCAAGGGGTGCGGGAGTTGGTGGGCCGGGGCCACCGGGTCTTTGTGGAGCGGGGGGCCGGGGAGCGGGCCGGTTTTGCCGATGCCCTTTACGAGGAGGCTGGGGCCCGGCTGGTGAGCCGGGAGGAGGCCTTTGGCCGGGGGGAGGTGGTCTTGAAGGTGGGAAGGCCCACCCTCGAGGAGCTGGCCCTCCTCCGCCCCGGGGCCACGGTCATGGCCTTCCTGCACCTGGCGGTGGCGGAATCGGGCCTGGTGGAGGCCATGGCGGAAAAGGGCCTTACCGCCATCGGCTACGAACTGGTGGGCCAAGGGGACAGGCGCCCCGTGCTCAAGGCCATGAGCGAGATCGCCGGCCGCCTGGCCCCCCAGATTGCGGGGAGGCTCCTGGAAGCCCCCCTGGGCCCCGGCATCCTCCTTTCCGGCCTACCCGGGATTCCCCCTGCGGATGTGGTCATCCTGGGGGCGGGGGTTTTGGGGAGGGCGGCGGCCCGGGCCTTCTTGGGGGTGGGGGCCTCGGTCTACCTCTTGGATAAGGAGCTTTATGCCCTGGAGGAAGCCTCCAAGGAGGCCAAAGGGGCGGTCACGGCCCTCATCACCCAGACCCGCTTGGAGCGGTACGTGGCCTTCGCCGATGTCCTGGTGGGGGCGGTGGCGGTACCGGGGGAAAGGGCCCCCCTCCTCCTAAGCCGGGCCCTGCTTTCCCGCATGCGCCCGGGGGCCGTGCTCCTGGACTTCGCCATTGACCAGGGGGGGATTGCGGAAACCAGCCGGGTGGGGGTGTACCAGGAGATGGGCATCACCCACTTCTGCCTCCCCAACGTCCCTGCCCTGGTTCCCCGCACCGCCAGCCACGCCCTCACCGCCACCCTTTTGCCCTTCCTCCTGGAGGTGGAGGACGACCCCTTGAGGGTGCCCGAGCTCCGGCAAGGGGCCTACCTCCTCTTGGGCCAGAAAGGAGGGCACCTGGAATGAGCTACCGCAAGAAGCTGACTTCTCCGGAAGATGCCGTAACCCTCATCCGGTCGGGCATGCGGGTCTTCGTCTCCGGGAACGCCGCTACCCCTACCCCCATCTTGAAGGCCTTGGCCTCCCGTAAGGACGAGCTGGAGAACGTGGAGCTGGTGCACCTCCTCCAGATGGGGGAGGATCCCTTCGGCCTCCCCGAGATGGAGGGGCATTTCCGCCGCCGTTCCCTCTTTGTGGGGCCTGCCGACCGGGAGGCGGTGAACGAGGGCCGGGCCGATTACGTTCCCGTCATGCTCCACCAGGTGCCTTGGCTTTTCAAAAGGCGCATCCTGCCCCTGGATGCCGCCATCGTCCAGGTCTCCCCGCCCGATGAGCACGGGTTTTGCTCCCTAGGGGTGGAGGTGATCGCCACCAAGGCGGCCCTCGAGGCCGCCCCCCTGGTGATCGCCATGGTGAACCCCCGCATGCCCAGGACCCTGGGGGATACCTTCGTCCACGTCTCCCGCTTCACCGCCATCGTGGAGTTGGACTGGCCCTTGCCCGAGCTGAGGCGGGAGGGGTTTGGCGAGGTGGAGCGGAGGATTGGGGAGCACGTGGCGAGTCTTATAGAGGACGGGGCCACCCTGCAGCTGGGCATCGGCGCCATTCCCGATGCCGTCTTGGCCAGCTTGGAGGGCCGGCGCGACCTGGGGGTCCACACGGAGATGATCTCGGATGGGGTATTGGAGGCCTTTGAAAAGGGCCTCATCACCGGGGCCAAGAAAACCCTCCACCCCGGCAAGGTGATCGGCACCTTTGTCCTGGGCTCGGAAAGGCTTTACCGCTTCGTCCACGACAACCCCCTTTTTGAGCTCCACCCCGCCGACTACGTGAACGACCCCTTTGTGGTGGCGCAAAACCGCAAAATGGTGGCCATCAACTCCGCCATCGAGGTGGACCTCACGGGACAGGTGGTGGCGGATTCCATCGGCACCCGCATCTACTCCGGCTTTGGCGGCCAGCTGGACTTTATCCGCGGGGCGGCCAGGAGCGAAGGGGGCAAGCCCATCATCGCCCTTCCCTCCACCGCCAAAGGGCATAGCCGCATCGTCCCCTACCTTCGGCCAGGAGCGGGGGTGGTCACCACCCGGGCCGATGTGCACTACGTGGTCACCGAGTGGGGCGTGGCCGAGCTCTTTGGCCGTTCCTTACGGGAGAGGGCCATGGCCCTTATCCATATTGCCCACCCCGATTTCCGGGAGGAGCTTTTGGAGGCGGCCTGGGAGAGGAGGCTCCTTCCCCGGAGCCATCCTGGGGTTTCTCTTCCTCAAGGGAAGAACCCCGGGGAAGGGTAGGGGCCTAGCGGATCCTCACCCGGTAACACACCTCTCCCATCTCCCCTGGCCCCACGGTGCCCACGGCCACCCTTACGAGGCCGCTGGCGATCTCTCCGGCATCGTCTCCACTTTGGGCGGTGAGGTACTGGGTGGTGGTTCCATGGGTGCAGCGGATGGCCTGGCCCCCGTAGCCGGCCACGGCGGTGAGGGCATCGGTGAAGAAGGGCACGGGGTCAGAGAGGGTGAAGTTGCTGACGGGCTGGGTGCCCAGGTTGCGGTAGGCGATGCAGTACTCCAGGACCTCATTGGGCTTGCCCTGGGCGGTGGTGCCGAAGGGGGTGTTTTGGGAGACGTTGCGCACCCGCTTGTCCAGGCGCACCTCTCCACCGGTCACCTGCAGGGTGTCCGTGAGGGTGTCGGGTTCTTGGACGCTGGCGTTATAGGCCCAGGTGAGGCGGGCTTCCAGGAGGGCGATGTCCATGGCTCCGCTTGGCTCGCCTGCGGGGGCCAGGGCCCGGACCTCTAGGGCACAGGCCCTGAGGCCACCATCGGCTTCCCTAGGCCAGGCGCTACCCACGGTAAAGGTGTAGGGGAAGGAGGCCCAGGCTAAAGAAGGCCTTGAGTAACAGGGTTTTTCCGTTCATATCCACCTCCCGAGAACCAGGCTATGAGCCTGCTGTGAAAGCCTTGCGAAAGCCCCACCATGGCATTTTGGTCAGGCTTGCCTATTCGTGCAAACACTTTGGGACTGGAGGGCTAATGGAGCGCCAAGGCGGGATGGTCTAGGCCTTCTGGGGTTTCCGTCTTGACAAGCAACGCCAAAGGCCCCTAAATGGGGGGCGATGCCGAGGGCGAAAGGGGTGAGCCCTTCCAAGACCAAAGGCCCCTTGCAGAAGGAGCCTCAAGAGGCTTCTTCCCAGGCTGCCACCTTGGTGGTGGTGGAGTCTCCCGCCAAGGCCAAGAGCATCCAGAAGATGCTGGGTCCAGGTTATGAGGTGCGGGCCAGCCTGGGGCACGTGGCCGATCTGCCGGAAAGGGAGCTTGGGGTGGATGTGGAGCGGGACTTCGCTCCCGCCTACGAGGTGAAGAAGGATAAAAAGCCGGTGGTGGAGGCCTTAAAGCGGGCGGCAAAGGGAAAGCGCCTCCTCATCGCCACGGACCCCGACCGGGAAGGGGAGGCGATTGGCTGGCATGTGGCGAGGCTTTTGGGGCGTGATCCTGGGGAGCCTTTGAGGGTGGAGTTCCACGAGATCACCCCCAAGGTGGTGCGGCAGGCGGTGCAAAACCCGAGGCCCATTGACCAGAACCTGGTGGATGCCCAGCAAGCCCGGCGGGTGCTGGACCGGCTGGTGGGCTACAACCTTTCCCCTCTTCTTTCCCTGGAGTTCCGCAAGCGGGCCCTTTCCGCTGGCCGGGTTCAGAGCGTGGCCCTGCGGCTTCTGGTGGAGCGGGAGGAGGAGATAGAGGCCTTCCGCCCGGAGGAGTACTGGACCTTGGAGGGGGTTTTCACCCTGGGCCAGGACAGGATGCTTTCCGCCAGCCTCTACGAGGTGGAGGGCAGGCGGCTTTGGGCTGGCCAGGGGGAGAAGGAGGGGAAGCTTCACCTGGCGGGTGAGGCCCAGGCCAGGGTCCTGGCTGAGGAGGCTTGGGCAAAGGCCTACCGCGTGGCCCGGGTGGAGACCAAGGAGCGGCGCAAATCCCCCCCGCCCCCTTTCACCACCTCCACCCTGCAACAGGCAGCCAGCAGCCGCCTGGGCTACACGGCAAGCCGCACCATGCGCGTCGCCCAGCGCCTGTATGAGGGTGTGGATCTTCCCGAGGGCACGGTGGGCCTCATCACCTATATGCGCACGGATTCGGTGCGGGTGTCCCCGGAGGCTTTGCAGGTGGCGCGGGAAGTCATACGGCAAATGTTTGGGTCCGGGTACCTGCCGGAGGCCCCTAGGATCTATCGCAACCGCAAGGAGGGGGTACAGGACGCCCACGAGGCCATCCGGCCCACCGATGCCAGGCGTACGCCAGAAAGCGTGAGGAAGTACCTTTCCGAGGAGGAGTACCGCCTTTATGACCTCATCTGGCGGCGCTTTGTGGCCAGCCAGATGGGGGATGCCCTCTATGAGCAGACGGTGGTCCTGTTGCAGGATGAGGGGGAAACCCCTCGCTTTACCTTCCGGGCCTCGGGTTCGGTTTTGCAGTTTGAGGGGTACCTAAAGGCCTGGGGGCGGGAGGCCACCTCCTCTGAGGTGCCGGGGGAAGATCAGGATGCTTTGCCCGAAGGGCAAACAGATTTGCGTAGGCAAGAGGAAGCCTCTGTCCTGCCTGAGGTGGCCGAGGGGGAGAAGGCGGAGCCCGTCCAGCTGGTACCCAAGCAGCACTTCACCGAACCCCCACCCCGCTACACCGATGCCACCTTAGTGAAGACCATGGAGGAACTGGGCATTGGCCGCCCTTCCACCTATGCCCCCACCCTGGAAACCTTGGAGAAGCGGGGGTATACGGTGCGCAAGGGGCGCACCCTCCTGCCCACCCCTTTGGGCCGCCAGGTGACCCATTACCTTAAGGAGCGCTTTCCCCAGGTGGTGGCCTACGAGTTTACCGCCCGCATGGAGGACGGGCTGGATCAGGTGGAGGAGGGGAAGGTTCCTTGGCCTAAAGTGGTCTGGGAGTTTTACGAGCCCTTCTTGGGGGAGCTTTCCCGGGTGCCCAAGAAGACCTGCCCCCAGTGCGGAAGGCCTTTGGAGCTAAAGGTAAGCCGCTATGGGCAGTTTCTGGGGTGTACGGGCTATCCTGAATGCACGTATACCGAGCCTTTGGAAAAGAAAAAGGAAGCGGAGCCCATTGGGGAGGCCTGCCCTAAATGCGGAAAGCCCCTGGTGCGCAGGGAAGGCCGTTACGGGAGCTTTATTGCCTGCTCGGGGTATCCGGAATGCGACTACACCCGGGACGACGGGGAGCCCACGGGTCATGCCTGCCCTAAATGTGGGAGCCAAGTTTTGGAGAAGCGAAGCCGGCGGGGAAAACCCTACTACAAGTGCGAGAACAACGCCTGTGGCTTTTTAAGCTTCTATCCCTTGTTGGAGCAAAGCTGTCCCGCCTGTGGCTGGCCTTTGGCCAAAAAGGGGGAAGGGGCTTGCTTAAACCCCTCTTGTCCCCAGCATGACCCCAAGTTGATCCCCGCCCCTAAGACCCCCTCGGCCGGCAAGGGAACCAAGGCCTCTAAGGGCCGGGCCAAGCTCAAGCGGTAGCCTGGCGGGCAGGAGGTGGCTACCCGATGGAGAGCTTCAAGGTGCATTTCCTGCGTTTGGCGCGGGAGGGAAGGGTGGAGGTGCCCGGGGTGCCCGTGCAGGGCTACCCCCTAACCCAGGAAGAGGGCCGGGAGAAAGGGGGCTTTTATCTGGTCCTCGAGGGGGAGCTGGTCATTGACCTACCCCAAGGCCGGTACTTGCACCTGAAAAGGGGGGAGGCTGCCCGGGTTACGGAGCCCCACCGCTTGGTGCCGGTGGAGCGGGTGGTGCTTTTGGAGCTGGTTTAGGCCCCACCAGGTAGACCGCTCCCCAGGGGCGGTAGACGCTGACCACCTTGTCCTCCCGAACCCGGCCATCCCTATAGCGCACCGTGCGCCTCACCTCCACCCGGGCACCTTCGGCGGCAAAGTCCACCTGCTTGCGCACGCCGGGGGGTAGGGAGGGGTCCGGGATCTCCTTTGGGGGGAGGGGTGGTTTCTTGTCGGAAATGAAGGGGCCTTCCCAGCGCACCTCCCGGTCTTTGGTGCCAAAGAGGTGGAAACGGAGGGTGGTGCCCTGGACGGAGCGTTGCACCAGGATATGGCCTGGAGTGTCGTTCAACACCTTTAAATCCTTGTAGGGTTGGATCACCGCGGCATCCAGACCCGGGGGCTTGTAGTAGGCCACCTGGTAGCTGTGGGCGTGGCGCTCCAGGATGGGAAGCCCCGCCAAGAAAAAGGCGCGGAACAAGGTGGTGGATACCTGGCAGACCCCGCCGCCCACCCCTTGCTCCGTGCGATCGCCCACGATGACAAAGGCCTCTTTGTAGCCTTCTTCTTCCGTGATGGGCCCCAAGGCTTGGTTTAAAGAGAAGGTTCCCGGGGGGATGAGGAGACCGTCCAGCTTGCTGGAGGCTAGGAGCAGGTTATGGGCCCGCTCCCGGCTGGAACCCCGAAAATCCGTTTCCCCTGTGGCCAGGTGTTCCCGCACCCCCAGGGCGTAGAGGTCCTTCAGGCTTGGGCTTGGTGAGGTGTAACGGGCAGGGAGGCGGAAGCTTTTGCGCCCCCCCCTCAGGGCTTCCCGGTAGGCGGCCAAAGCTTGGGCCTCATCAAAGGAGATCCCCTTCTTCTCTACCCCTCGCCAGCGGCCACCCTGCAGGATAAACCTAGGGGGTCTGGGTTCCCGGCGGAGTTCCCTTAGGAGGGCCTTTAGTTCCTCCTCCGAACGGATGGCGTAGGACCGGCTTCCCACATAGGTTCGCAGGATGCCCTCCTCTACGGCGTCCTCTTCCAGGACCAGGATGGCTTGGATGGGAGGGGAATCGCTCCCCCCTTGGGCCAGGGCCAGCCCGAGGGCGAGGGCCCACGTGAAGCGACGGAGCATGGAGGCCATGCTAGCAGGTTGCTTGTCAAGGCTTTGTAAAAAGACCTACCGCCTGGTATAGGGCTACCTCTTCCTCCGGGCTCAGGTAGCGGGCCTGGCCCTTGGGCAGGTCGCCCAGGGTGAGGGGGCCTAAGGAGAGCCGCTTCAGGTAGAGGACCCGGTTGCCCCGGGCCTGGAACATGCGCTTCACCTGGTGGAAGCGGCCTTCCCTTAGGACCAGCTCCACCCAGGTGGGGTCCTCCTGCCAGGTGAGTTCTGCCGGGAGGAGCTGTTCCCCATCCAAAAGAAGCCCTTGGCTGAAGGCCTTCTGGTCCTCCCAGGTGGCCGGGCGTTCCAGGTGGACCAGGTAGCGCTTTTCCACCTTGTGCCGGGGGTGGGTGAGGCGGTGGAGGAGTTCGCCGTGGGTGGTGAAGAGGAGGAGGCCTTCCGTGTCCTTGTCCAGGCGGCCCACCGGGGAGAGGTCCCGGGTGGGAAAGCCCTCCAGGAGGGCATAGACCGAAGGGCCTTCCGTACGGCTGGTGATGTACCCTGCCGGCTTATGCAAGAGGATATGGTGATGGCGCCGCAGCGCTAGGGATTGGCCGTTCACCTCGAGCCGCGCCCCTGGGGGTACGGGAAAGGCAGGGTCCTGGACCACCTGGCCCCCCACCTGCACCTGGCCGCTTCGCACCAGGCGGGCCACCTCCTTGCGGCTTCCTAGGCCCAGGCGGGCAAGGACCTTGTCCAGCCTTTCCCTTCCCATATCGCCTGGTTCCCCAGATTCATTCTGCTCGCAAAGGGCCCCTTTGGGGCAGCCTTACAGCTCCAAGGCTCCTTCCAGCCACCACAAGGCCCCCTTGGCCTTTTGTTGGGCGAGCTCCTCAGGGGTCAGGCCCTTGGCCTCCACCCGGCCCAGGTTCAGGCTTTGGAGAAGGAGGAAGCGTTCCAAAGGGTCCTTGGGCAGATGGGGGGAGACCACCAAGAGGTCTATGTCGCTTTCCAGGTTGAAGCTTCCCCGGGCCACGGAGCCGTAGAGGTAAACCCGGGCTTCTCCCAAAGCTTCCCGCACCCTTTGGGCATAGGTCCTGGCCTCTTCCAGGAGGGCCTCCCAGGCTGCCATTCGCAGTTTAAGGGCCTCTGAAGCCATGCCAAGCCTCCTCTGCCCATTTCAGGATGTCCTCGGCGGCTCTTAAGGCTTCCGCAGCCCGGGCTTGCGTGTAGTACTCGTGGGGGCTTCCTTCGGGATAGGCATCGGGATACCAGGCGGGAATGTAGTGGGCGTCTAGGGCTCGCGCCCCTTCTTCCAAGGCCTCGAGGACCTCAAGGCCTGCCTCCTTTAAGGCCTGGAGCAGGCGGATAAGGGCGTGTCCGAAGGCGGGCCGCCCAGCCCCCGTAAAAGGCCCTTAAGGGCGAACTCCGCTGCCTGATGGGCCTTAAAGCTGGCCCAGTCGTAATCCCCCTCCTTCAGGTCCTGCCAACCGGAGGCCAGGGTGTGCCGGGCTTGGGAGCGCCATCTTGCCCATTCCTCAAAGTCCAAGGGCACCATCCACCTTATCCTAAAGGGCATGAGGCTTTACCAGGAGGATAGCTACGCCACTCGCTTTCGGGCACGGGTGGTACGGGCTTGGAGCGACGCGAAGGGCCACTATGCCGTGCTTTCCGAGACCCTTTTTTACCCCGAGTCCGGGGGGCAGCCTGCGGATACGGGGGTCTTGAGGGGGGATTTTGGCGAGGTGCGGGTGGAGCACGTTTTTGAGGAGGCCAAGGCCTTTGGGGAGGTGGTGCACCGCATGGCGGCTCCCATCCCCGAGGGGGTGGAGGTGGAGGGGGAGATTGACTGGAATAGGCGCTTTCGTCACATGCAGCGCCACACCGCCCAGCACATCCTCTCCCAGGCCCTTTTGCGGGCCGGGGGATATCACACGGTGGCCGTGAGCCTGGATAGCCCTATCTCTACGGTGGACCTCGAGGAGGAAGCCCAAGACGCCAAGGTCCAAGAGGCCGAGGCCCTGGCTAACTTCGCCGTGTACGCCGACTATCCCATAGAAGCCTTCTGGGTTTCCCAGGAGGAACTGGGCCGCTACCCCTTAAGGCGGCCGCCCAAGGTGCAGGGCAGGGTGCGCCTGGTTAGGATCGGGGATTTTGACCTGGCGGCCTGCGGGGGCACCCACCTCAGGACCAGCGCCCAGGCCGGGCCTATTAAGGTACTCAAGTGGGAGCGGTACAAAGGGGGAAGCCGGGTCTACTTTATGGCCGGCTGGGAGGCCTTGGAGGACTACCACGCCAAGCACGCCCTCCTTTCCCGCCTGGCCCTTTCCTTCTCCACCAGCCCCTTGGAGCTGGAGAAGCCCGTGCGCAAGCTTCAGGAGGAGCTTTATGCCCTAAAGGGGGAGAACCTGGAGCTTAAAGAGGCCTTGGTGGAGGCTCTCTTGCCCCGGGCCTTGGCCGAAGGGGTGCTCCTGGTGCCCGCTGCCGTTTTGGGAGACCTGGCCAAGAAACTCCTCTCCTGGGGCGACAGGACCTTTTTGCTCCTCTCCTCCGAAGGGCGCTTTGCCGCCCTTGGCCCAGGTCGGCAGGCGGTTTTGGGAAGGCTCAAAGCCTTGGGAGCCAAGGGCGGGGGGAAGGAGGTGGTGCAGGGGAGCCTGCCCAAGGAAAGGGTGGCTGAGGCCCTGGACCCGGGCCTCGTAAGCTAGGGGCATGGGGCTTTTTGAGGGGAAGGGGGTTTTGGTAACAGGAGCTGCCCGGGGCATAGGCCGGGCCATCGCCCGGGCCTTTGCCCGGGAGGGGGCTTTGGTGGCTCTTTGCGACTTACGGCCTGAGGGGCGGGAGGTGGCGGAGGAGGTGGGGGGCTTTTTCGTGCAGGCGGATCTGGCCGAGGAGAGGGACCGGGTGCGTTTCGTGGAGGAGGCGGCCCGGGCCTTGGGGCGGGTGGACGTGTTGGTGAATAACGCCGCCACGGGCGCCCCGGGATCGGCCCTTACCGTGAAGCTTCCCCAGTGGCGAAAGGTGTTGGAGGTCAACCTCACCGCCCCCATGCACCTTTCCGCCCTGGCGGCCAAGGAGATGGCCAAGGTGGGTAGGGGGGCCATCGTGAACGTGGCCAGCGTCCAGGGGCTCTTTGCCGAGCAGGAAAACGCCGCTTATAACGCTTCCAAGGGGGGGCTGGTCAACCTCACCCGGTCCTTGGCCTTGGACCTGGCCCCTCTGGGCATCCGGGTGAACGCCGTGGCCCCAGGGGCCATCGCCACGGAAGCGGTGCTGGAGGCCATCGCCCTTTCCGAGGACCCAGAGAAGACCCAAAGGGACTGGGAGGACCTGCATGCCCTAAGAAGGTTGGGCCAGCCGGAAGAGGTGGCGGAGGCGGTGCTCTTCCTGGCCTCGGAGAAGGCCAGCTTCATCACCGGGGCCATCCTGGTGGTGGATGGGGGCATGACGGCCAGCTTCATGATGGCGGGTAGGCCGGTATGAGACGGCCCCACCCTGGCTTGCGCCAGGGTGGGGGCCCCGGGAAGGCCCTTTCCTGGAGGCCATCTTGGAGGTGGAGCCTCGGTTTCAGGTGGCGTGGTCCTTGTAGGGTTCTCCCCGCAGGTCGGAGATGAGGTGCACGGCCACATAGGCCCCGTCCCCTGCGCTCACAATGGCGTGCCCCGGCACCTTACCCCGGGCCACCCCAGCGGCGTAGACCCGGGGGTAGCTGGTGCGCCCCATCTCGTCGGTGTCAATGTAGACGCCCTTTCGGGTTAGGCCTAGGAGGGAGGGCAGGGTGGGGTCCTTATGGGTGCAAAGAAGAAGCCGTTCGGCTTCCACCACGCCCTCCTCGGTTTCCACCTCAAAGACCCCTCCCAGGTCCCGCACCCCTTTGACCACCCCTTTGCGGATCTCGGCCCCGTAGCGGCGGGCGTGCTCCTTTAGCCTTTCCAACAGCTCTTCCCCAGAGGGCTCATCCAAAAGGCCCGGGTAGTTGGGCACCCGGCTCACCTGCCGGATCTTGGAGTGCCCGCCGTCCAACACCAAGACTTTAAGCCCGGCTCGGGCCAGGAAAAGGGCCGCAGAAAGACCAGAAGGACCACCACCCACCACGAGAACATCCCACATACCACCTAGAGTATAGGGGTTTGGGGGTTCTCTTGGGGGAGTATAATCGGGCACGCATGCTTCTGGATGACCGCTACCCGGTGCTGGAAACCCTCGAGGAAAAGGAGGGGATCGTCCTTTATCGGGTGGAGGGCGGGGTGGTTTTCTTCTTTCAAGTGCACACCCCCGAGGACAAGGAGCGCTTTTACCGGTACCGGGCGGCCATCAAACGCTTAGAGGAGCTTGGGCTTGTGGAGGCGGTGGTTTCCGCCAAGCCTGGGCGCTACTACGCCTTTTTCCCCGAGCGTCCCTTGGCCCGGAAAGCGCCGCCCCGGGCTGCCCTCGAGGCCCTGGCTCCCTTGGGATTCGGCCCGGAGCACCTGGCTATGGCCGAGGAAGGGGTGGCCTACCTATCCCCCTGGCCCCTAGGGCCTGCCCGGCGGGCCTTGGCCCGGTCCGCTTCCCGCCTTCGGCCTGGCTTTCTTCTGGGGGTGGCCCCGGGCCTTCTCCTCTTCCTCCTGGGGCTATGGCTTTTTTCCCAAGGGGTTTACCGCTACTTCAACCCCCCGGAGTACGCCGTGCCGGACCTGGTGGGCAAAACCGCCCGGGAGGCCTTTCTCCTCCTGAAGGATACGGGGCTTAGGCTGGAGGTGGAAGAGGGTAACGACCCCGCCAAGCCCAAGGAGGTGGTGCTGGCCCAGGAGCCCCCACCGGGTACCCGCCTTCGGGCCGGGCGCACCGTGCGCCTTACCCTTAACCAGGCCCGGCTGAATCCCTTGCCCGAGCTGAAGGGGCTTCGCCAGGAGGAGGCCGAGGCCCGGCTTTCCGAGCTGGGGTACCGCCTGGCTGGGGTGGCCCAGGTGGAAAGCCCCGAGCCCTTGGGCACGGTGCTGGCCAGCGATCCGCCTCCTGGCACCCCCTTGCCCCCTGGGGCCACGGTGCGCCTTCTGGTCTCCCGAGGGGCTTCCCTGGGTCCCACCGTGCCCCTGCCCCAGCTCACGGGCTTGGACCAAAAGGAGGCCCTTTTCCTCCTGAACGCCATGGGCCTGCAGGTCCAGGTGGAAGAGGTGCCCTCCGGTGCTCCCCCCGGCACGGTTTTGGCCCAGGAGCCGGCCCCCGGTACCCCCATGCCCCCGGGAAGCGGGGTGCGCCTAAGGGTGGCGGTGAGGGGAGAGGTGCGGGTGGGGGCCTTGAACCCCCCACCCCCTAAGGAGCCCGAGGTGCGTACCGTCTCCCTAGACCTGAACCTCCCCCCGGAGGCGGAGGGGCGCCAGGTGCGCCTGGTGTTTGTAGACGACCGGGGGGAGCACCTGGTCTACGAGGGGGAAGGGCAGGAGGGCTTACGGGTTACGGGCACCTACCAGGTGGTGGGGAAGGTCCTCTTTCGGCTTTACCTGGACGGGGAGCTCTTTCAGGAGTGGACGCCTTGAAGCCGTTTTGGCCTCGCGCCGGTACGGAAGGAAACCCCATCTGGAGGGGGTAGATGAGGGGAGGTTGGGCCGAGGACTTGGCGCTTTCCTATCTTCTTGAACGGGGGTACCGGCTTCTTGGGCGCAACCGCCGCACCCCTTTTGGCGAGGTGGACCTCTTCATGGAGAAGGACGGGGTGTATGTGGTGGTGGAGGTGAAGCAACGTGGCTCGGGGGCGTTTGGAGGCCCTTTGGAGGCCATTACCCCGAGGAAGGTGGAGCGCCTGCTGAAAAGCGCCCACCACCTTTTGGGCCGGGACGATCTCCCAGTGAGGCTCGAGGCCATCCTGGTCCACGGCACCCCAAGGTCCCACCGGCTGGAGCACCTGGTGCTGGAAGTGTAGGCGGCAATCCTCACGGCTTTTCCCCTTTGGGTAAGCTTGGGGGTGTTTAGGAACCTCGAGGCCTACCTCCTGTCCCTGGAAAAGAGGGGGGAGCTTAAGCGCATCAGGGTACCCGTTTCCAGCGAACTGGAGATCACCGAGATCGCGGACCGCATGGTGAAGGCGGGGGGGCCAGCCCTTCTTTTTGAAAGGGTGGTGGGTAAGGACTTCCCCGTGGCCATCGGCCTCTTTGGCACCCGGGAGCGCACCGCCTTGGCCTTGGGGGTGGAGGACCTGGACCAGCTTGCGGCCAAGGTGGAAGCCTTGCTGGCCCTTAAGCCTGGCAAAGGGGGACTTTCCGCCCTTTTGAGCCTGCTTCCCAAGCTCCCTCTCCTCAAAGGGTTTTTCCCCAGGTGGGTGCGAAGGGCTCCGGTCCAGGAAGTGGTCCTGAAGGGGGAGGCGGTGGACCTTTCCCGCCTTCCCATCCTCAAGTGCTGGCCCTTGGACGGAGGGCCTTTCCTCACCCTGCCCCTGGTGATCACCAAGGACCCAGAGACCGGGGAGCTCAACGTGGGCATGTACCGGATGCAGGTCCTGGACGGGAAGAGCACCGCCATGCACTGGCAGCTCCACAAGGTGGGCCGCCGCCACCTGGAGAAGGCCAGGAAACAGGGGAAAAAGCTGGAGGTGGCCGTGGCCTTGGGAGGGGATCCCATCCTCACCTATGCCGCCACCGCCCCCTTGCCCCCCTTGCCCGGGGTGAGCGAGTTCCACCTGGCGGGCTTTCTGCGGGGAGCCCCAGTGGAGCTGGCCCGGGGGCTAACCGTGGACCTGCCGGTGCCTGCCGAGGCGGAGTTTGTCCTGGAGGGCTACATTGACCCGGAAGAGCCCCTGGTGGAGGAAGGCCCCTTTGGCGACCACACCGGCTTTTACACCCCCGTGGACCTTTACCCTCGTTTTCACGTGACCGCCATCACCCACCGGCGGGGAGCCATCTACCCCGCCACCATTGTGGGGATGCCCCCCATGGAGGATGCCTACCTCATAGAGGCCTCCGAGCGGCTTTTCCTGCCCCCCTTGCGCTTGGTGCTCCCCGAGGTGGTGGACTACCACATGCCCCCCGAGGGGGTGGCCCACAACTGGGTGAACGTGGCCCTGCGCAAGGAGTACCCAGGCCAGGCCTACAAGGTGGCCTATGGGATGCTGGGCCTAGGCCAGATGATGTTCGCCAAGGTGATCGTGGCCGTGGACGGGGACGTGCCGGTGAAGCCGGGCTTTAGGACCCTGCAGGAGGCCCTTAAGCATGCCCTACCTGGCCGGGATACCCTTCTTCTAAGAGGGCCCATGGACGTCCTAGACCATAGCTCCCGCGGCTTTGCCTTTGGGGGAAAGCTGGTCCTGGACGGCACCCGCAAGCTTCCTGAGGAGGGGGGAGAGGTGCCCTTCACACCCCGGGCGCATGCGGAACTACCCCCTCTGGAGGTGGAGGACCAACGCCAGTGGCCGGGGATTTGGGGCGTGGCCTTGCGCAAGGAACGCCCAGGGCAGGCCTTCTCCTTGGCGGAAAGGCTCCTCAACACCCCGCAAAGCGCTGGCATCCGCCTTCTTCTCCTGGCGGACCACGACACCCTCTTGACCCCTGAGGAGCTCCTTTGGGCCGTTCTTAACAACATAGACCCGGAGCGGGATGCCCGGGTCATGCAGGGGGTGGAGGGCCCGGTTTTGGTGCTGGACGGCACCCGTAAGTTCCCCGAGGAGGGCTTCACCCGCACCTGGCCCGAGCGCATCCGCATGGACCCCCGCATCCAAGCCCTGGTGGACTCCCGTTGGGAGGAGTACGGCCTTTAGGCCGTTCGCAGGGTTCGGTTGCGGATAAGGCCGCTTTTCATGGCCCGCACCACCTCCCGGTGGAGCCTTCCCTTTCTCGCTTCCTCCTCCAGCACCCCTAAGGCTTCCTCGGGGCGCAAGAGCTTGCGGTAGGTGCGCACGCTGGTGAGGGCATCGTAGATGTCGGCGGCGGTGAGGGCCTGGACCAGGAGGGGGATATCGGTAAGGCCATCGGGGTAGCCGGAGCCGTCCAGCTTCTCATGGTGCCAGCGCACATACGGCCTTAGGCGAGGGTAAGCCCTTAGGGGCTGGATGATCTCATCGCCCTTCACCGGGTGCTGTCGGATGAAGCGCCACTCGTTTTCCGTGAGCGTGTAGTCGCCCCGCAGGATATGGTCGGGGATGGCGATCTTGCCCACGTCGTGTAGCAGCGCCCCCATTCGCAGGTCCTCCAGCTCCCCGTTCCTGGCCCCTAGCTCCTCCGCGGTCCAAAGGGCGTATTGGGCCACCCTTTCCCCGTGGCCGGCGGTGTAGGCGTCCTTGGCCTCCACTGCCCGCACCAAGGCCAGGAGGGTTCTTTCCAGGTCCTCCAGCTTTTCCTGAAGCCGGCGCCTTTCCAGGTGCCCCCGCACCCTGAGCCGGAGTTCCGTGAGGTCCACGGGGCGGTTCAGGAAGTCGTCGGCCCCGACTTCTATCCCCCTTAGGCGCACCTCCTTGTCCCCATCGGCGGTGAGGAGGATCACGGGGAGAAGGGGATCAAGGGCCTTGACCCTGCGGGTGAGTTCCAAGCCATCCATGACCGGCATGTGCAAATCGGTGAGCACCACCTGGGGGAGGCCATCCTTAAGAAGATCCAGGGCTTCTTGGCCGTTCCGGGCTTCCTGCACCTCTACCCCTAGGGGCTCGAGGGCCCGCATGAGGAGAAGGCGCTGGATAGGTTCGTCATCCACCAACAAAACCCGCTTGGGGGAAAACGCTGCGCTGGGTTTCATAGCCCCACCCCCTTAAGGATCAAGGTCAAGAGGCCACTCCGGCCACTTTCCATCTGTCCTGTGCGTTCCACCAGGCCTTTTCTTTCCAGGTGGAAGAGGTAAAACCGCGCCAGGTCTAGGGGCATTTCCAGGGCTTTGGCTAAGGTTTCTGCGGAAGCCCCCCTCACCAGGTGGGGCAGGGCCTTTTGCAAAAAGCTTTCCTGGGAAAGATGCTTCCTTGCTATAAGGGTGGCCTTGAAAATGGCCCGGGGGTGGGGGAGGTAGGGGCGGTAGCGTTCCAGCTCGTCCTGAAGAGTGACGGTGCTGAGAAGGACCTTCTCCAGAGGCCAGTTCAGGCGGTGCCGGTGCTTGGGTTTTGCCCCGGGAATGAACTCAAAGCTGCCTTGCCGGGCTTGGATCAGGGCTTGTAAGACGGCCTTGGGCCATCAGGGAATCCAGGGGCTTACCGTTTTGGTCAACGGAGCGGATACGGCTGGGCTTCAGGTAGATGGTGGTGGCGGGAATATCCTTTACGTTCCAAATCTCTAGGGCCCCTTCCTTTTGGGCCAGGACCTGGAGGAGCTCCTCCAGGGGTACGGAATGGAGATTGCCAAAGAGGGCCATAACCCAACCTCCTGCTTCCATCTTGGGTCTATCCTGTGAAAAGGTTTTGAAAAGGTCCTATAATCTCCCTTTGTGTTGGTGCGACCCGCTTCCTTGGCCACCTGGCCTCCCCGCATCCAGGACCTCTTTGGCCAGGAGGGGCCTTTGGTCCTCGAGGTGGGCTTTGGCGACGGACGCTTCACCGCGGAGCTGGCCCAGGCCCACCCCCACTGGCTCATCCTGGGGGCCGAGGTTTCGGCGGCCAGCGTCCTTAGGGCCTATAGGCGCCTGAGGCGGGAGGGGATTGGGAACGTGCGCCTTTACCACGGACAAGGCCCCTTCGCCCTACGGAACCTGGTTCCACCGAGAAGCCTTAGGCGGGTGATCGTCAACTTCCCCGACCCCTGGCCCAAAAAGCGCCACCAGAAGAAGCGCCTTTTGCAGGAGGGTTTTTTCCGCAGGCTTTCCACCCGGCTTGGGGAGGGCGGGGACCTCCTTCTCACCACCGACCACGAGGAGTATTTTCGCTTCGCCCTGGAGGAGGCGGAACGAACCCGGCTCTACCGGGTGGAGGTGAAGGACCCTCCTGAGGCCCATCTCCGCACCAAGTACGCCCTCAAGTGGCAGGAGGCAGGCCGCACCTTTTTCCATGCGGTCTTTACCAAGGTGGCCGAGGATCCCATGCCTTGGCCGCCCATAAGGAGGTATCAGGTGGCCCACGCCCTCTTAAAGGGGAATCTTCCGGAAAAGCTGGTCTTGGTTAAGGCCCCCGTGGTTGTTCCGGGCGGGGTGGCGGTCTTTTTGGAGGTGGCCCGGGGGGAGGAGGGCTTTTATGTCCTCACCCATGTGGAGGAGGAGGACCTCACCCAGGGCCTGCTCTTGGAGGTGCGGGGGAGTACCAAGGGCATCTACGCGGGCGTAAGCCGCTTCGGAAGCCCCCTCATCACCGATGGGGTTAGGGGGGCGGTGCAGGCCTTGGTGCGGGAGCTGGAGAGGATGGGTCTAGAGGTGGTGCAGGACCACAC
>NZ_JAKTNR010000007.1:0-43426 GCF_022760855.1 Thermus albus | reverse complement strand
GACCCGAGCCCAGAAAAACCTTGACTCCGTATCGGCAGGCGAGCGCAATGCTTCTGGCTCTGCCACGGGTGTTCGTTTGGAGTTTTACCCATCGGACTACCCGATGGAACCCCCTACTCCAAGTTTCAAGGTCCACGGGGAACGCTGTCCCCAAGGGAATTGTACCACACATGTGCAGCTCACCATGCCATGTGCTCCTGCGGGGCACGTGGGGGAGCTAAGCGACCTTCGGTCGCATGTAGCTTCGCTGACCCATGTATCCCCGGTTTGAAAACCGGGGGATTATAGCCCCCTACACCCCCCTTTTCTCTAAAATGACACTATGCACGCCCATGTGATCCTGGCCGCCGGGCAGGGGACCCGCATGAAGTCCCGCCTGCCCAAGGTGCTCCATCCCCTTTTGGGCAAGCCCATGCTGGCCTATGGGGTAGAAACGGCCTTGGCCTTAGCTCCGGAGAAGTTGGTGGTGGTGGTGGGCCATGGGGCTAAACAGGTGATGGAGGCCTTAAAGGGCTACCCGGTGGAGGTGGCGGTGCAAGAGGCACAGCTGGGCACCGCCCATGCCCTCCTGCAGGCGGAGGCCTTCTTGAGGGGATTCCCTGGGCCCATTTTGGTCACCCAAGGGGATACCCCCCTTCTGCGCCCGGAAACCCTCAGGGCTCTTCTGGAGAGGGTAGAGGAGGGGGCGGGGATGGCCCTCCTCACCGTGGAGCTCCCTGACCCCACCGGCTATGGCCGCATCCTGCGCCAGGGGGAAGAAGTGGTGGGCAATGTGGAGGAGAAGGATGCTTCCCCGGAGGTGAAGGCCATCCGGGAGGTGAACGCCGGGGCCTATACCTTTGACGCTTTTCTTTTTCAGGCCCTTAAGGAAGTGAAAAACGAGAACGCTGCCCGCGAGTACTACCTTCCTAACCTCATCGGCATCTATCGGGCCCATGGGCGCAAGGTGGTGGCGGTCCAGGGGGTGGCGGAGGAGGCCCTTGGGGTGAACACCCGGGAGGAACTGGCCCGGGTGGAGGGGGTGCTCCTTGCCGCCTTGCGCCGGGAGTGGATGCGAAGGGGGGTGCGTATGATCCTGCCCGAGAGCATCTACCTGGAGGCCAGCGTGGAACTGGCCCCCGATGTGACCCTTTGGCCGGGGGTGGTGCTCAAGGGGAAGACCAAAATCGGCGAGGGGGCGGAGGTGGGGCCCTATGCCATTCTGGAAGACACCCTCTTGGAACCCGGGGCCCGGGTCCAGGCCCACACCGTGGCCCAGGGGGCGGTGATCGCAAGGGGGGCCGACGCTGGGCCCTTCGCCCGGCTTCGCCCGGGAGCGGTCCTTAAGGAGGGGGTCCATGTGGGCAACTTCGTGGAGGTGAAGAATAGCCTCCTCCACCCCGGGGTCAAGGCGGGGCACCTGGCCTACCTGGGGGATGCCGAGGTGGGGGAAGGGACCAACATCGGGGCTGGGGTCATCACCGCCAACTACGATGGCCGGCGCAAGCACAGAACCCATATCGGCAAAGGGGCCTTTATCGGATCCAATAGCGTCCTGGTGGCCCCGGTGCGGGTGGGGGATGGGGCCATGGTGGGGGCAGGAAGCGTGATCACTCAGGATGTACCCGAGGAGGCCTTGGCCATTGCCCGGGAAAGGCAGCGAAACCTTCTGGGCTACGCCCGCAGGAAGCGGGAGGAGGGATAGAGGCTTCACCTTCTCTTCAGGATAGGTGGTAAACTGAAGAGCATGAACCTGGGCATGCAGGAAATCCTGGTGATCCTGGTGGTGGCCCTTCTTATCTTTGGGCCTAAGAAGCTTCCTGAGCTGGGCCGCTCTTTGGGCCAAAGCATCCGCGAGTTCAAGCGGGGGGCCCAGGAGATCCGCGAGGAGCTGGAAAAGTCCGTGGACGTGCGGGACGACAAGGGCCCCGAAGGGGCTAGGTTGGCTAGGGAGGAGCTGAAGCCCAAGCCCGTTTCTGAGGCTTCCAGCAAGGCCCCGGAGGTTACCCAACCCCAAGAGGAGCGTAAGGCTTGAAGGAAGCCCCCCTGGTAGAACACTTAGAGGAACTTAGGACCCGGATCCTCTGGTCGTTATTGGCCTGGGCGGTGGGTACGGGAGTGGCTTGGACCTTTAGGGTCCAGCTTTTGGAGTGGCTGAAGCGGCCTTTGGACCTGGCGGCCAAGACCAACAACATCCAGGTCAACCTCATCGTCTTGGACATCACAGAGCCCTTTTTGGTCTCCTTGAAGGTGGCGGCCTTTGGGGGGCTCGTTCTGGCCCTGCCCTTTATCGTCTACCAGGTCTGGGCCTTTATCGCCCCCGGCCTTTACGAGCACGAAAAGCGCTTGGCGGTCCCCTTCTTGTTGGGGGCGGGGTTCAGCTTCGCCTTGGGGGCCCTTTTCGCTTACTATGGGTTCTTACCTTTTGCCATCCCCTTCCTCTTGGGCTTTTTGGGGGATGTCATCACCCCCCAGATCTCCATCGGCCGCTACATGGGCCAGGTGCTCATGATGATGACCGTCATGGGCCTGGTGTTTGAGATGCCGGTGGTGAGCTACCTCCTGGCCCGGCTGGGCATCCTTTCCTCCGCCTTTTTGGCCCGCAACTGGCGGATCGCCGTGGTCCTCCTCCTCACCTTGGCTGCGGTCATCACCCCCACGGTGGACGTGGTCTCCTTGGCCATCGTCACTGGCCCCCTTTTGGTCCTTTACTGGATCTCCGTGCTGGTGGCCCGGGTAGCGGAGCGGGCGAGGCCCAAGGAGGAAACCGCTTGACACCCGCTTAGGGCTTAGCCCATAGAATAACCCATGGACGAGCGCATCCTGGCCCTGCGCAAAGAGGTGGACCGGGTGAACCGGGAAATCCTGCGCCTCCTTTCTGAAAGGGGGAGGTTGGTGCAGGAGATCGGCCGCATCCAGACCGAGCTGGGCCTACCCCACTACGACCCCAAGCGGGAAGAGGAGATGCTGGCCTACCTCACCGCGGAAAACCCTGGCCCCTTCCCCGCGGAGACCATCCGGAAGCTATTTAAGGAGATCTTCAAGGCCAGCCTGGACCTCGAGGAGCAGGAGGATCAGAAGAAGTTCCTCTACTCCCGCCAGCACAAGCCCGAGCCCACCCGGGTGCGGGTGGGCCCCGTGGTCTTTGGGGAGAAGCCCCTCCTCATCGCCGGCCCCTGCTCCATTGAGTCCGAGGAGCAGATGATGGAAACGGCCCGCTTTCTCGCCGGCAAGGGGGTCAGGGTCCTGAGGGGTGGGGCCTTCAAGCCCCGGACCAGCCCCTACGGCTTCCAGGGCCTGGGGGTGGAGGGGCTAAGGCTGGGGCGGAAGGCGGCGGAGGCCTTTGGCCTGGTCTTCGTCACCGAGGTCATGGATACCCGGGATGTGGAGGTGGTGGCGGAATACGCCGACATCCTGCAGGTGGGGGCCCGTAACATGCAAAACTTCGCCCTCCTTAAGGAGGTGGGCCGCTCGCGCAAGCCCGTTCTCCTCAAGCGCGGGCTTGCCGCCACCATGGAGGAATGGCTCTATGCCGCCGAGTACATCCTTAGCCAGGGAAACGAGCAGGTCATCCTGGTGGAAAGGGGGATCCGCACCTTTGAGCGCTGGACCAGGAACACCTTAGACCTTTCCGCGGTGGCCTTGGCCAAGCGGGAAACCCACCTGCCCGTGGTGGTGGACGTGACCCACGCCGCCGGCCGTACGGACCTCCTGGCCCCCCTGGCCCGGGCGGCCTTGGCGGTGGGGGCGGATGGGGTGCACGTGGAGGTCCACCCCAACCCCAAGGTGGCCCTTTCCGACAACCAGCAGCAGATGGACTTCCGGCAGTTTGAGGCGTTCCTGGAGGCCATTCAGGACCTGTTGGGGGCGTAGATGGGCCTTTTGGATAACCTCTTAAATGCCTTCCTGAAGGCCACCGATCCCAGGCCCCGGTATGCTGAAACCCGCTGCCTCCTCTACAAGAACAGCGTGGGGGGGTGTGACCGCTGTTACCAGGTCTGCCCTAAAGGCGCGGTGCAGCTGGAAAGCTTCCGGGTGGAGCTGGACGAGGTGCTCTGCACGGGATGTGGCCTCTGCACGGGGGTCTGCCCGGGGGTGGCCCTGGAGTATCCCTTAGGGGGTATCCAGGAAGCCCTGATCCGGGGCAAGGGGCAGATCCGTTGCTCCAAGGCCGAGGGCAAGGGGGAGGAGGTGGTGTGCCTGGGCCGCCTGACCCCGGGGCTTTTGGCCGAGGCGGGAAGCCGCTTTGGCCAGCTTATCCTCGCCAGGGGAGACTGCGCCACCTGCAGGATTGGGGGCCCCTTGGTGCCCCAACACCTGGAGAGGATGGCCGAGGAGGCCCGGCGCTACCACCCCGTGGAGGTGGAGGTCCGCCAAGGGGAGCTTCCCGGGGAGAAGGTGGGCCGGAGGGAGCTCTTCCAGGCCCTTTTGGGAAGCGCCAAGCGCACCGCCGCCGATCTGGTGCCCGAGCCTCCCCTGGCCGCGGAACCTGGGGAAAAGGGCCTGCCGGCGGAGCTTCGCCTGCGCCTCCTTGCGGCCAAGCGGGCTTCTACCGTGCGCTGGCCCAAGATAGCCGTGGAGGAAGGATGTACCCTCTGCCCGGTCTGCACCAACGTCTGCCCCACGGAGGCGGTCTATAGGGTGCGGGAGGGGGAGGAGTACGTGCTCAGGCTCAAGGTGGAGGCCTGCACGGGGTGTGGGGCCTGCGTGGAAAGCTGCCCGCCCCAGGTGATCCGCCTCGAGGAGGCCAGCAAGGAAGAGGTCTTCGGGGAGCTGGAGCTTTACCGGGGTAAGCCCCCTTGGTACGACCTGTAGAATCCTCCCATGCGGCTACACCACGTGGGCATTGCCGTGGAGGACTTAGAGGAGGCCAAGGCCCGCTATGGGCTTTTGGGCTTTGGCGTGGTGGCGGAAGGGGAGGTGGCCTCCCAGGGGGTCCAGGTGGCGATGCTGAAGGGCCAAGGGGAGGCCCTTGTGGAGCTTTTGGCCCCCATGGGGCCCGAAACCCCGGTGGGGCGCTTTTTGGCCAAGCGGGGCCCAGGGCTCCACCACCTGGCCTTCGCTACTCCCCGGATGGAGGAGGAACTCGCCCGGCTGAAGGCGCAAGGGGCCAGGCTCCTAGACCAGGTGCCCCGGCCTGGCTTCGGGGGCCACCGGGTGGCCTTTCTCCACCCTAGCTTTGGCCTAGGGGTGCTTTGGGAGCTGGTGGAGGAAGAGGGTGCCTAGCCCCTGGCGCCTTCTGGCCGCCCTTTTGGCCCTGGGGGAGATGGGCCTACTGTGGTGGTTTTCCGACCAGCCTGCTACCGGGATGGGCTTGCCGCACCCTTGGGATAAGGGGGCCCATTTCCTGGCCTATGGGCTTTTAGGTTTTCTCCTGGGGGTAGCCCTTGGGGATTCCCGCTCCGCTTTTTTCCTGGCGGCTATGTACGGGGTGGTGGACGAGTGGCACCAAAGCCATGTCCCTGGCCGGGAGGCCTTTGGCCTGGACCTTTTGGCGGACGTCCTGGGGGCGTACCTGGGGGCTAGATGGGGGGGTAGATGGGCAGTTCCAAAAGCCTTCCGCCCCTAGCGGTGGCGGCCAGGACGAGGGCCTCGGCCAGAAGCTCGGGGGCGATCCAACGGCTAGGGTCGGCCTCGGGCATGGCCTTTCGGTTGGCCTCGGTGTCCAGGGTGCCCATGGGGTAGAGGAGGAGGAAGCGCACCCCTTCCACCTCCCCTTGCAAGGAGCGGAGGAGGCTGGCCAGGGCGGTCTTGGCCATGGTGTAAAGGGCCCGGTGGGGCCCTACCCCCGTCCAGGCGGTTCCGGCGGCAACGGCGGCGAAAAACCCTTCCCGGCGGGCTTCCATGTAGGGCAGGGTGGCCCTTAGGAGGTTAAAGGTGGTGCGCAGGTTCAGGTCCAAAAGCCAATCGTATAGCCCAGGGTCGGAGTCCAGGAAGCGCCCGGCGGCGAACCCGCCCACGGTGTGGACCACCCCGAAAAGGGGGGCTTGCCCTTCCACAAAGCGGGCCAGGGCCTCGGCCTCCTCTAGCCGGGTGAGGTCGGCCACAAAGGTTTGGGCCCCATAGGTCCTGGCCCGTTCCGCCATCCGCTCCTCCCGAGGGTCGGAGAGGAAAAGCCGAGCCCCAGCCCTATAAAGCGCGGGGATCACCGCCCGGGCCAAGGCCCCCCCAGCCCCCGTCACCAGGAAAGCTTTACCTTGGAGCATGCCTCATTCTACGGGGATGAAGGCCAAGGAGGTGGGGCTGAAGCCTAAATTCAGCTGACGTAGGAAGAAGGGAGGGGAAGGCGTCAGATCGTAGACCTCTAGGGTCTGGTCCTGGACCAGGTAAAGGTAGCCATCCGGCCCCACCAGGCCGGCCGCGTAGGTTTTGAAGGTTTGCTGGGGCCCCGAGTCCTTGGGGAAAAGAACCTGGAACCCTAGGCCGTAAGCCACCCCACCCCCCACGGGGTCCAGGGCCAGACGGCTCCTTTGGGGAAAATCCCCAAGGACCTTGCGGCTTGAGAGGGTCTGGCCCTCCAGGGTGTAAAGCCGCAACTCGAGCGCGGTGGCGGCAAGCCCCAAAAGCCGCCCCTGGGAGCGGTCCAGCTGGAGATCGTAGGGGCCTTGGCTGGCCTGGGGGTCCAGGGGTTTTTCCAGGCTGGGGGTGGGAGTTTGCCACGGCCGGTAGCCCAGGGCTTGCTGCGTGATGTAGGCCAGAAGTTCCTCCCCCCCTTGGGGGAAAAGGGCCAGGCGCACCTCCGGGGGAAGGCCGGTGAGGTCCGCTTCCTTCAGGTTGCCCGAGCCATCCAGGTTCCAGAGGAAGGCCCGGGAGGCCCTTGGACAATGGGCCAGAAGCCGGTTCTGTCCAAGCTGGAGGTAGCCTCCCGTGCAGTCCACGCCACTAGGGAGGTTGGCGGTGGTGGGGGAAGGCTGGGGCGCGGCATCCCCCCCGAAGCCCTGGGTGGGGTAGGCCTCGAGGCGGTCCCCTAGGAGAAGGTAAAGCCTTCCGAAGCCATTGGAGTAGGCCAGGTCTTGGAGTCCTGGGGTGTTCCAGGTGGTCACGGGGCTAGCCGTGCTCCCCTGGAGGTCTTTGGCCCGGTAGAAGCGCACCTCCCCCCCTCCCCCCATGGCCACCAGGGCCGGCAGGGGGGGTTCTTGGCTTCCCGTGCAGGCGCCTAGGAGAAGGGCCAAGCTGCCCAAAACCAAGTGAGTAAACCCTAACCGTTTCACCGGCCACCTCCCAGCTTTACGCCCTCCTGGGAAAGGAGAAGCCCCGCCGCCTGCCCTCCGTAGAGGAAGGCCAGGCCCACGCTGCCCTTGGCGGCATCCAGGGTGAAGCGTAGGGCCCAGCAACACCGGTCCAGCACCAGGACAAACCGGGGCTTTAAGGGCTCCCCGGGCAGGTTTTGCGTGAGGAGGGCGGAGAGGTGGAGCTTGGTCTTCTCCCGGCCTAGGAAGGTGAAGGTGGGCCCGAAGTTGCGCAAGGCGAGGCCATAGCCCTCGGGCCTTTGCGGCTGGCGCAGGTAGGTGAGGTTTCCCGAGAGGGAAAGCCCGGGGATGGCCCCTTCCCCCGCTTCATCCGCCGGCACCGGTGGCCAAAGCTCCATCCCCCCGCTAAAGGTGGCATCCTTGAGGTAGATCTCCCGGTCCTCCACCTCGGGGAGGTGGAGGTTGGCGCCTAGGCGGAAGGATACCTCCGGCTGGGCCTGGGTGAGGCCAAAGCGCAGGTTCGTGGCCCTAAAGCCCTCCTGGTACCGGCCGGAAAGGGCCAGGTCCAAAAGGGGCCCAGGGAGGCTTCCCCAGCGGTAGCCCAGGGTGTAGGCCAAGGCGGTGGGGTCCCACGTGGTTTGCAGGGAGAGGCTTTCGGGGCCCAAGATGGCCTGCCCTTGGAGGCTTAGGGTATCCTTCTGCCAGTCCCTTAAGGCCCTTAGGGTGTAGGCGCTGACCCCCTCCCTTAGGGCGAGGCTGAGATCGGTGGTGAGGGGGCCTTCCCCGTTAAGGCCATGGCGGTGGCTCAGGTTCAGGCTTCCCCCGGGGAGGGCGTAGGCCCCCTGCAAGAGGAGGGGGTCAAAGAGGGCCTTTGGGTGGTCAAAGCGGAGGCTGGCCTTGAGGGAGAAGGGGTAGGGGGTGAGGCTCCCCTCGAGGCGGGTCTCCAAGGGCCCTTCCCCCTCGAGGCCCCGCTTGTGCCCTAGGGTCAGCTGGTATCCCTGGTCCTGAAGGCTGGCCTGGGCCTCTAAGGGCAGGTACCTCCCTCCTTCCAGGTCCCGGCCCCCTTTGAGGTTTAGGGCCAGGGGCCTTTCCTGGAGGCCCAAGCTCAAGGTGGCTTGGTGGCTTCGCCGCTCTGGTAGGGCGTCAAAGCGGAAAGGGGTTTCCCCCTCCTGGACGCTACGAAGGTAGCTGGCCTCTAGGCTGAAGCCCCCCAGGGTTTGCCGGAGGCTGGCCGTGGTGGCCCAGTCTATCTGCCGCTCGTACTCCCCGTCCGGGTTTTGCGTGGTGTAGTAGAAGCCCCGGAAGCGGTTTTCCGCCCTAAGGATGGCCCCAGGCCAGGGGGAAAGGAAAAGGCTTTCGCTATGGGAAAGGAGGGCCCTTCCTGCTTGGGCATAGGGCCCAAGGGCCCGGGCGGAGCGGTTTAGGGGGTTGGTTTCCGCCAGATAGCGGCCCAGCACCAGCCCCCCCTGCACGCTGAAGGGGCCTTCCCGGAGGACGGGGCTTTGGGCCTCCACCTCGGGCAGGCGCTGGAGGGTTCTGGGGGGTGGGGTGGTGGGGTCGTGGTCCAGGAAGCCCTCAGCCCGAAGGGTGTAGCGCCAGTCCTGGGGGGAAGGGGTGCCGGGCAAAAAGGCCTCCAGGCGGAAGCGGGTAAGCCTGTCCCGGGTGTCGTCCCGTTCCAGGAGGGCGCTTAGGGAGAAGTCCCGCCGCTTTAGGGCGTACTCCCCCCGGTACTGGAAGGTGTCCGGGGGGGTGTGGAGAAAGAAGTAGCGTTCCTTGGCCTCCCCCGTTCCAAAGTGGTCAAACCCGAAGCCATAGCCCCGGCCCTGGTAGTAGGCAAGAAGGGTGTAGCCCACGCCAAACTCTGCCACATAGGGCAAGGCCGCCTTCACATACAAGCCCCCCTCGTCCTGGCCCACCTCAAACCGGGGTTGGCGCTCCGATAGGAAAAGGAGGAGGACCGGAAGCTCCAAAACGGGCTTTTCCTGGACTAAAAGCACCACCCCCCGGGCCACCACCCGGTCCCCCGGGTAAAGGACGATCTCCCGGGCGCGGAAGCCGTAGTCGGGCACCTCCTGGCCGCAGGGGACACAGGGGGAGGCGTAGCCCCTTTCCAGGAGGATGACCCCCGCCATCCGCTGGCAAAGGGGCCCGGTGAGGAAAAGGTCCTTGGCCTCTATGCGCATCTCCAGGGCGTCAAAGCTTTCGTCGGAAAGGGAAAGCTGCAGCTCTTCCGCTTCCAAAAGCCTTCCCTCCCGGTCCCGGTAGCGGACCCCTTCCGAGAGGAAAAGGAGCTTTCGGGTGCGGAAATAGATCACCCTTCCCGCCTCAATGGCCTCCCCATCCCGTTCCAGGCGCACGGGACTGCCCGTGAGCACGTAGACCTCTTCGTCTCCTTCCTGCCTAAGCTCCAGCTTCTCCGCTTCCAGGACCTTCAGCACCTTTTCCTGGGCCCAGGCGGGATTCCAAAGGTAAAGGAGGACCATGGCCAGGGCAAGGGCCTTCACCTCCGCCCTCCCAGGAAGAGAAGGAGGCCCAAAAGCCCGTAGACCAGGTTGGGTCCCCAGGCGGCCAGGAGGGGGTTTAGGGCGTTTTGCTCCCCCATGATCCGCCCCACGCTCCAGGTGGCGTAGTAAAAGAAGGTGAGGACCGCCACCCCCACAAGCCCCAGGCTCCGGGACCCGCCCAAGAGGTAAAAGGCCAGCCCCACCGCGAAGAGGGCGAAGATGAGGCTGGCCGTGGGTTCGGCAAAGCGGCGGTGGTAGGTGGTGGCCTCGAGGCCCGCCTTCACCCCCGCCTGCCTGAGCCTTTCCACCTCCTGCTTTAGCTCCCTTAGGGTCATGCGGTTGGCGGGGTTCTGCCAGGGCTCAAAGGTGAGGTCCTTAAGGACCAGCTCGCCCCTTTGGAAGCGGGTTACGGTTCTTGGCCGGTCCCCCTCATAGGTGATCCTCAGGCCTCTTTCCACCCGTAAAACCCCTCCTCCGAACCTTCCCTCCTCCGCCAAGACCACCTCCTCCCGGGAAAGAATCCGTAGCTTCCCGATTCTATCCCCGCTCACCTCCCCCACGTAGACCACCCGGCCCTTGGCGTCCTGGAAGCTGGCCCCGGGGGTGAGGAGGGTGCGGGGGCGTTCCAACACCTGCCGCCTCAAGAGGTCCTGCCCCGCCGCCAGGCTTCTTGGCACCAGGCTTTCCCCTAAGGCGAAGCCCAAGAGGGCCAATACCCCTCCCAGGGCCAAAAGGGGCAGGAGTACCCGTTCCCGCCGGATGCCCAGGGCGAGAAGGGCCTTAAGCTCCGAGTCCTCGGCCATGCGGGAGAGGAGGAGAAGCAGTGCGAAAAGGTAGGCCACCGGGCTTCCCCGCACCAAGGCCTCGGGGGTGCGGTAGAGGAGATAGAGGAGAAGGGTGTAGGGGTCCGCCCCCTTGGCCACCAGGGGAGCCAGGACCTCGTAGACCGCACCTGCCAGGAAGAGCAGCACGATGGCCCCAAGCCCTAGGAGGTAGTGGCCCAAGGCTTCCCGCAGCAGGTAGCGGTCCAGGGTGGTCACCGTAACCTCCAGACCAGGTAGAGCCCCAAAAGGGCATAGAGCCCATTGGGGAGGTAGGCGAACAGGGGATTTACGTCATAGCGGGCCAGTTGGGCGCTTAGGGTCCAAAGCACGTAGTAGCCGAAGATGAGGAGGACGATGCTAAGGAAAGCCCAGGCGGCCTCCCGGAAGGCGAGGCCCAAGGCGGCGGCCACCAGGCCCAGGAAGAAGCCCCCCAAGGCGTCTGCCAGACGGCGGTGGAAGGCGAAGCGGGCCGAGGGCTCCACCTGGCTTCTCTGCCAAAGCTCCCAGAGGGTAGTGGAGTCGTAGGGGTCACGGGAGCCCAGGCTTTCCTTAGGGCGAAACTCCACGGGGAAGGGAAGGAGGCCGGCGAAGGGCTTGGGTCCTTCCCCATCCCACACGTAGCCCCGAAACTGCCACCCCTCCCGGTCCCAGACCCCTTCCTGGGCGCTGTATACCCGGCCCCTTTCGTCCACCACTCGGAGGCCAAAAAGCCGGTTCTGCCCCACCTCGGGCCGCACCTCCTCGGCGTAGTAGACCCCGAGGCCCGGGGGGGCATAAAGTTGCTGGCGGAGCACCCCGCTATAGGCCCCTTCCCCGTATAGGAGGTGGGCCAGGTGCCGGTCGTAGGCCTCGAGGGCCCTAGGGCGGAGCTCCGCCAGGTTGAGGAGGTTGAAAAGGCTCACCAGAAGGGCCAAAAGCGCCAGGGGTTTTAGGAGGGCCCAGGGGGGTACGCCCGCAGCGTAGGCCGCCTTCAGCTCCGAACTTCGGATGAGGCGGGCCAGGCCCACCAGGATGGCGAAGACCAGGCCCAAGGGAAGGGCTAGGCTCAGGGTCCAGGGTAGGCGGTAGAGGATGAGCTTGAGGATGGCCTCCACCCCAACCCCTCGGCTCAGGAGCACCCCGGAGAGGCTGGAGAGGAGGTCAAAGGTGAGGAGGGCCACGAAGAGCACCACCCCCACCAGGTAGGGGATCAAGACCTCCCTAAGGACGTACCGCCCCAGCACGAGGCCGAGTATACGGGGCCAGGATGAGAAACAAGCCGGGGAGGTGGGGAAGGGGATTAGGCTTCAGTGGGCGATCACGTGGATCACCGGCAGGCTAAACCGTTCGGCCTGGGTGTGGACGTCCAGGCGGAGCCAGCGGGAAAGCCCGGGAGGAAGGGTGGCCAGGACGATGGCCTGGTAGGCCCCGGGGTGGGCGGCCAGCTCCTCCTCCATGGCCAAGAGGGGGGAAACGTCCCCAGGCTTGGCCTCTTCCACTGGGATACCTTGGGCCTCGAGGGCGGCTTTGGCAGCCTCGGCCTCCTTCCTTGCCCGCTCCTGGATTTCCCTTTCCTCGTAGACCCAGCCCCCAGGGGGCACGGCGGGAACCAGGAGGACGAAGCGGGCCTCGGGGTCCTGGTCCAGGATTTCCAGAAGCTTTCTCGCCAGTTCGGGGCTTTTGGCCGTGCGATGGGCCACCACCAGATACCGGGCCATGGCTTCACCCCCTTTGCCTTGAGGGTAGCCCGGTTGCCCAAGGGGAGGGGGAGGAAGGTTACATTGCCCAACGCCATACCACCCCGGGGCAAGCTAGGGTGGGGCCCCAGTCGCACACCTCTAACGGCACTTTTGTGCCTTCCGGTGGGGAAGGTTTCCAAGGGGGAGGGTTTGCCCTAAAAAGTGGAAAAGTTCCGAGGTATTTCGGGAAGGCTTCCTGGGGCCCCTACTGGCGCGGTCCCAAGCGGGGACCCAGAGGCTTTTAGCCCGTCGGGGACGGGTTTTGCTGCATACCCCTTTACATACCGGTAAACCGTGGTATACTGAAGAAGTCAGAGGAAGAAGCCGCCTGCGGGCGGCGGTTTTGCGTTTAGGGCACCAAGGCCACCTTGGTGGCCTGGCGCTCGTGGAAAAGCCGGTAGCCCTCCGGGGCCTCCTCGAGGGGCAGGCGGTGGCTGAAGACAAAGCTTCCCTTAAGCCTCCCCGCCCTTTGCAGGGCCAGGACCTCCTCAATCCAGCGAGGGATGTTGGCCAGAGCGCTTTTCAGGGTGAGGCCCCGGCTGAAGGCGGAAAGCCAAGGATATTCCAGCTTCTCGGCGGTGGGCACCCCGAGGCTGGAGACCATCCCTCCAGGGCCCGCCAGGCGCAGGGCAAGCCCTAGTGCCTCCCCATCCCCGCCCACGGCTTCCACCACCAGGTCTGCGCCTAGCCCCCCCGTTTCCTTCCGCACCCGGGCCACGGGGTCTTCTGCCTTGGGGTTTAGGGGCAGGCTGCCCAGGGCCCTTGCTTTTTCCAGCCGGCCCTCCTCGAGGTCGATGGCCATCACAAGCCCTGCTCCGAGGGTGTGGGCCACCATCTGGGCCATGAGGCCCACGGGCCCCGAGCCCACCACCGCCACACTCATCCCCGGAGCGAGGAAGGGCCGCACCCCCCCGTAGGCGGTGGTGAGGATATCCCCCGCCAGGATGGCCTCCTCTGCGGGCAGGTCTCCGATGGGGAAAAGGCTATGCCGGGCAAAGGGGACCCGCACCCGCTCCGCTTGGGCTCCCTGGAGGTTGCCCAGGGCCAGGCCGAAGCCGTAAACCCCTCCCTTCAAGCAGGCGAAGTACTGCCCCTTGCGGCAGGCCGGGCAGTCCCCGCAGGCCACCTGGAAGCTCCCCACCACCCTTTCCCCTAGGGAAAAGGGCACCAAGGCCCCCTTTTCCACGATCCGCCCCACGAACTCGTGGCCTAGGACGGTTCCCGGCAGGACCCCGGCGATCTTGCCGTGGTAGATATGCAGGTCCGAGCCGCAGATGGCGGCCAGCTCCACCTGGACGATGGCGTCGGTTTCCGCCTCCAGCTTGGGCTCGGGTACCTCCTCCACCGCCACCTGGAAGGGCCCGTGGTAGACCAAAGCCTTCATGCCACCTCCCGGGCCACCTTGACCAGCTCCTGGGCCGCTTGGGCGTAAGGGGCTAAGGCGGCGATGGAGCCCCGTTTCAGCTCCAAAAGCCCCCGCATGAGGGCGGTAAGGGGCTCGAGGCGGCCCTCCAACACCTCCTGCCAGGTGGCCAGGTCGGCCTCTATGACGAAGTCGGCCTCCGCCTCCCCCTCCACCACCTTCACCCCCCGGCACGCCCCGTGCCAAAGGTCCAGGACCACGGCCACCCCCTGGGGGAATCCCAAGGCGGGATCAGGGCGCACCGCCAGGGCCAGGCTTCCCTCCCAAGCCGCGGCGGCCTTTTTGTAGGCTTCGCTCTGGTTCAGCTTTTGGCAGTAGGCTTGGGCCCAAGCTTCTCCAAAGAGTTCCATGGCTTCCCCCTTTCCTTAAACCGAGTATAAACCCGCCCTCGGAATAGGACATAAGGGGGTGCTTAGGCTCTTCCGCGACCCGGGCAATCGTAGGTCGGGGGTTTAGGGTTGAGGGCTTCCGCTTTGCCCCCCCAAACCCTCAAATGAACCGCCTGGTGCTGTCCCGTGTCCTGGGGCCCAGCCCCGGCTGGGCCCTGGAGGGTATTAGATGTCCAGCTCCGCGTAGCGGGCGTGCTCCTCAATGAACTCCCGCCTGGGGGCCACCTCCTGCCCCATGAGCTTTTCAAAGAGCTCGCTGGCCTCGAGGGCGTCCTGGAGGCTCACCCGCTTCAGCACCCGTTTTTCCGGGTTCATGGTGGTCTCCCAAAGCTGCTCGGGGTTCATCTCCCCCAGGCCCTTAAAGCGCTGCACCTCGTAGTTTTTGTCCCCCAGCTCCTTCAGGCGGGCGGCCAGCTCCTCGTCGGAGTAGAGGTATTCCACCCTCTTGCCCACCTGCAGGCGGTAAAGGGGGGGCTGGGCGATGAAGACGTGCCCCTTTTCAATCAGGGGCCGCATGTAGCGGTAGAAGAAGGTGAGGAGGAGGGTGCGGATGTGGCTGCCGTCCACGTCGGCGTCGGTCATGATGATGATCTTGTGGTAGCGGAGGCCCTCCAGGTCAAAGTGGGTCTCCGCTTCGGGGGCCCCAACCCCCAAATGAACCGCCCCCGTGCCCCCGATCCCCACCCCGATGGCCGCCACCATGGCCCGCACCTCGGCGTTCTTCAGGGCTTTGGAAAGCCCAGCCTTTTCCACGTTGAGGATCTTGCCCCTTAGGGGCAGGATGGCCTGGAAGCGCCGGTCGCGGCCCTGCTTGGCGCTCCCCCCGGCCGAGTCCCCTTCCACGATGAAAAGCTCGGCTTCCTCGGGGTTTTCCGTCTGGCAGTCGGCCAGCTTCCCGGGGAGGTCGTCGGACTCCAAGGGGTTTTGCCTGCGCACCAGCTCCCGGGCCTTCCTGGCCGCCTCCCGGGCCTGGGCGGCCCGCAGGGCCTTCTCGTAGACGGTCTTGGCGATGCGGGGGTTCTCCTCGAGGGCCTCCAGGAACTTCTCGTAGACCACCTGGGCCACGGCGCTCCCCGCCTCGGGGTTTAGGAGCTTCCCCTTGGTCTGCCCCTCAAACTGGGGCTGGGGAAGCTTCACGCTCACCACGGCGTAGAGCCCCTCCAAGAGGTCATCCCCCGTGGGCTGGGGGCCCTTTTCCTTGTTGAGCCCCGCCTTCTTGGCGTACTGGTTCAGGGCCCGGCTGTAGGCGGACTTGAAGGCGGTGAGGTGGGTGCCCCCATCCCGGGTGGGGATCATGTTGGCGTAGGTGAGGATTTCGGCGGTGTAGCCCTTGGTGTGGATGAGGCCCACCTCCACCTCCACATCCCCTTCTTGCCCCCGGAAGAGGAAGGGCTTCTCGTAAAGAAGCTCCTCCTCCGCTGCCAGGGCCTTGGCGAAGGAGGCCACACCCCCTTTGTCCAAAAAGACATCCTCCCGCCCGTGGATGAGGTCTTTAAAGACCAGTTTGAGCCCCGCCACCAGGTAGCTCACCTCCCGCAGGCGGGCCCGGATCTTGCTGGGGTCAAAGGCCAAGTTGCCGAAGATTAGGGGGTCGGGCTTAAAGGTGACCCGGGTGCCCCTTTTCCCCTTGGGGGCGGGGCCCACCACGGTGAGGGGCTGGGTAACCTCTCCCCGGCCAAAGGCGATCTGGTAGTGGTTTCCGTCTCGGAAGACCTCCACCACCGTCCATTCGGAAAGGGCGTTGACCACGCTGGCCCCCACCCCGTGCAGGCCCCCGGCCACCTTGTAGGCCCCGCTTTCAAACTTGCCGCCCGCATGCAAGACGGTGTAGGCCACCTCCACCGCGGGCCGGCCCTCTTCCGGCATCAGGTCCACGGGAATGCCCCGACCGTTGTCCTCCACGGTGAGGGAGCCATCGGGGTTTAGGGTGGTGACGATCTCGGTGGCGTAACCCGCCAGGGCCTCGTCCACCGCATTATCCAGAATCTCCTTGAAGAGGTGGTGGTACCCCTCCACCCCCGTCCCCCCGATGTACATGGCGGGGCGGTGGCGCACCCCCTCTAGGCCTTTGAGAACCTTAATGGCGGAAGCGTCGTAGCTCACCCCTTCAGTATACCACAGGGTTTGGGCCACGAGTTTTCCCTTAAGGATGGGCCTTGATGGGGGGCGGCTTTCCGGAGCTCCCTGTGTTCATTACCGATTATTGGCCTTGCCAGGGGCTTGCTCCAGACCGTAAGATGCCCGCTGTGCCGGCCCTGGTTTTTCTCCACTCCCTTTTGGGCCTCTTCCTCCTGGTGGCGGTGCCGGCTTTGGCCCTGGTGGGGCTTTGGGGTTTTTGGCGCCCCCTTCCTGGGCGGTTTTACCGGGTCCTTAGGGGCACCGCCTGGGTGGCCATCCTTCAGGTGGTCCTGGGGTTCGCTCTCCTGTGGGCGGGCCTGAGACCCAAGGACGGCCTGCACCTCCTTTACGGGCTTCTTCTGGCTGTCGGCTTGCATTATCTGGGGGGCCTCGAGCCGGGGGGCTGGTTCTACCGGGGTCTGAAGGACCCTCCCAGACGCCCGGAGGTCTTTGTGGCCTTGGGGCTCCTCTTCGCCTTGGGCCTGGTCTTGAGGGTCTACTTTACAGGGCGGTGAAGGAGGTCTGGGGGAAGGGGTATCCCCTCCAGCATGGCTCGGGTGAGGTGAGGCACCACTTCCCGGTACAGTCCCCGGTAGTAGGCCTGTACCTGGGGGCTATTCAGGTGGGCCACCAAGGCCGCCGGATCAACCCTTACCCCCGCAAGATAGCCGGCTGACGCCGGCTGACCCTTGGGTAAGAGGTGGAACTCCTCCCGCCAAGGATAAGCCCTCTCGTCCCAAGCGGCCACCACCTGGTAGTGCCGGGTGTGGGCCACCACCAGGTGGGGGATGGCGTAGAAGAGTTTAAGGAGGCTCACGGCCTTCTTGGGGAAGTAGAGGCCGGAATAGGGGGTATCGTAGTCTATGAAGCCCGGCTTCAGGTTCCTCCCCGTGAGCACCGGCACCAGGCCGGGGCCTGGGGCGGTCCGGGTGAGGGGGTGGGCCTTGATCTCGGGGCTACGGGCGGCAAAGTGGATCCCGAAGACCTCCCCCAAGGCCACCCCTTCCCGCTCCATGGCCAAGGCCGTGGGGTCGGGGAAGCGGATGGGCTCCCCTTGCCAAGAGGGGTCCTCGAGGAGGAGGACGGGGCTAGGAAAAAGGGGGCCTTCCGCATCGTAAAGCCTTAGCCCCCTTTCCCCCTTCCGGAAGCGGACCACGGTGGCCACCACCTTGACCTCCGGGAAGGGGCGGCCCAGGTAGTAGACCTCCACCCCCCCTTCCCGGGCTAGGAAGGCCCGGAGCTTCCTGAACTCCTCCAGCACCATCCACGAGGCGGGGACCACGTAGATGAGAAGCCCCCCAGGAGCGAGGAGCCTCACCCCTTTCTCCAAGAAGGCCCCGTAGAGGTTGTAGCGCCCGTGCCAGGTGGTAAAGCGCTTGCGGTAAAGCCCGCGCCTTTCCGCGGGGAGCCTGGCCCCCGCCCCCAAGGCGCCGTAAGGGGGGTTCCCCAGGATAAGGTCAAAGGTTCCATCCGGTTCCCAAAGGAGGAAGTCCGCCACCTGGCCTTCAGCCCAAGGGGGCGGGTCAAAGGCCAGGGGGTCCACCTCCACCGCATGGAAGCGGTAACCGGTGCCCTGGGCTTCCCGGAAGGCCCGGAGGAAGGGGGCGTGGGCTGCGGCAGGCTCCAGGATCCTTCCCCCCTTGGGGGCCTCCGCCAAGGCCACCATGAAGGCAACAAGAGGGGGAGGGGTGAGGACCCGGCCCAGGGTGCGGCTTACCGGCATGGCAAGGGCCCCCAAGGCGGGGGTTAGCGGATGACCCCCAGCTTCCGGCCCACCTTGGCGTAGGCCTCGAGGGCCTTATCCAACATCTCCTTGGTGTGGGCGGCGGTTACGATGTTGCGGATGCGGGCCTTCCCCCGGGGCACGGTGGGGAAGCCGATGCCCACGGCAAAAACCCCCTCTTCCAAAAGGAGGCGGCTCGCCTCAAAGGCCAAGGGGGCTTCCCCAAAGAGCACGGGGGTGATGGGGGTTTGGCTCCCCAGGGTGTCGTAGCCTAAGCGGGCCAGCTCCGCCTTGAAGTAGCGGGTGTTCTCCCAAAGCCTTTCCACCCGCTCGGGCTCCCTTTGGATGAGCTCCAGGGCCCCCAGGAGGGCCCCCACCACCGCCGGGGGGTGGCTGGTGGAAAAGAGGAAGGGCCGGGCCTTGTTAATGAGGAGGTCTTTAAGCTCCCAAGCCCCGGCGGCATACCCCCCCACCACCGCCCAGGCCTTGGAAAGGGTGGCCACCTGGATCACCTCGGGGTCCTGGTGGAAGCCGAAGTGGTGGACCGTGCCCTTTCCCATCTCTCCCAGAACACCGCTTCCGTGGGCGTCGTCTACGTACACCACGGCCCCGTATTTCTTGGCCAAGGGGACGATGCGGTCCAAGGGGGCGATGTCCCCATCCATGGAAAAGACCCCATCGGTGACGATCAGCTTGAGGCCCTCGGTGTCATGGGCCTTCAGCAGTTCCTCCAGGTGGGCCACATCCCCATGGCGGTAAACCAGGCGGGTGGCCTTGGTGAGGCGCAGGCCGTCAATGATGCTGGCGTGGTTCAGCTCATCGGAAAAGACTAGGTCCCCCTCCTTCAGCAGGGCTCCCAGCACCCCTTGGTTGGCGGTGAAGCCTGACTGCAGGACCAAGGCGCTTTCCGTGCCCTTAAAACGGGCCAGGGCCTCCTCCAGCTCCAAGTGGTAGGTGAAGGTGCCGGCGATGGTGCGCACCGCCCCGCTTCCCGCCCCCCATCTTTCCAGGTACAGGCGGGCCTTCTCCTTCAGGTAGGGATGGTTGGCGAAGCCCAGGTAGTTGTTGGAGGCCAGGTTGACCACTTCCCGCCCCTCCACCCGGGTGACGGGCTCCTGGGGGGCCTCGAGGACCCGGGGGCGGATGTAGAGACCCTCTTCCTTTAGCCTCGAGAGTTCCTCTCGTATGCGCGCCTTCAAGGATAGGCTCATGGTCCTATCTAACCTTGGGAAGTAGGTTTCTGACAAGCAGCGCTAGCATTATGCGTTATGTGTGCAAACCCCATTTGGATTTGTCGTAACTTTGCTCTGAACCTGGACAAACACATGTGAGACACCGAACGTGATAAAAATAGGGAAACCGATTCTCGGGAGGAGGTTCCCCAGATGCATCTTACCACGGTTGGCCGGGCAATATGGCAAGGGGCTAAGGAAGCTCGGAGGTTAGCTGAGGCAGGAGCGGGCGACCCGGAGGCGGGGAAACGCCTGCCCAGGCTCAGATTGGTCAAGGCCCTGCGGGAGAGCAAAAGGGGCTGGGATGAGATAGAGGAGCTTTTGGGCATCAGCCGGGCCACCTACTACCGCTGGGAAAGGGCGTTGAGGGAAGGAGGCCTCGCCGGACTCAAGCCCAAGTCCCGCCGCCCCCGGCGCCTGCGGGGAAAGGTGCACTGGAGGCCGGAGCTCCTCCTCCGGGTGGAGGAGCTGAGGTTCATTTGGGGTAGGGGCCCCAAAGAGGAGTTTTATACCCGGGCTTTGCCAACGAGGGTGGCCGAGCTACAAGCAGAGCTCAAGGCCTACCTGGACTACTACAACCGCAGAAGGCCCCACATGGCCCTGAGTGGCCTTGCCGCTTTGGAGTTCCTGGCTAAGATACAAGAGGGGTCGGTTCCCCAAGGTGTCTCAAATGTAGTGGCCAATTACATGCTCTTGACACAAAAGAGGGAGTTATGTAGAATAAGACTGGGAGGTAAATATGAAGGTGAAAGTCTGGACTTTCCTCCTGTTGGCGCTGGTTTTTGGCTTTGGGATGGCAGAGGGTAACCCTCGGGTGCCTAAGTTCCAAGTGGGTTTGGACACCGTTGCGTTGGGATGGCCCTCTGCCGATGAAAAAGGGGGGATAGTTTCTACTCTTGGCATAAACTTGGGGCTTGGCATAGCTTATAAAAGCTATTTTGAGCCTTTATATCCGGAAAAAGGCTCGCTCTATTGGGAACTAGGAACGATTCTACTTATTGACCCGTATATTGGCGTGGGCTACGACTACCGAATAAACGAAATGTTTTATTTGGGAGGCGGTGTAAGCGTATACCCGCTTCACCTAATCGGTCTCTCTTTAGCGGGAGGGGGTTTGGGTGCTACACTGGGGTTTTTGTATTCCGTTTTCCCCCACATCCACTTTGGCGTTTACCTTTACTAAGTAGGGATTTCCTGAGGGAAAGGGGCAAGGGTGTCCTTGCCCCTTTCCCTTTTCTGCTGTAACCTGTATACAGGATGCAGACCTTAGGTTTCCGCCGGCCCAACCAGGTGCGGGAGGCGGTTTACCGGCACCTAAAGGAGCTTCTCTTCTCAGGGCGGTTTGCCCCGGGGGAGCGGCTTTCCGAGCCCCTTTTAGCCCAGGAGCTGGGGGTTTCCCGCACCCCCGTGCGGGAAGCCCTCATGCGCCTGGCCGAGGAGGGCCTGGTGGAGCTGGTGCCGGGCCGGGGGGCCAGGGTGCGCACCTTCACCCCGGAGGAGGTGGAGGAAGTTTATGGGGTGCGGGCCCTTTTGGAGGGGGAGGCGGCCCGGGAAGCGGCCCTCAGGGCCACGCCATGGGAGCTGGAGGACCTAAGGGCCCACCTTAAGGCCATTGACGAGGCCCCCAAGGAGGACTACCCCGAGCAGATGCGCCGGGATCTGGAGTTCCACCGGGCCTTGGTACGGCTTTCCGGGAACAGGACCCTTTACCGCCTCTACGAGGACCTCCTCTCCAGCCTAGCCCTGGTGCGCAGCGCCCTCCCCAACCTCTCCCAAGAGGAGGCCACCCGCAGGGAGCACGGGGCTATCCTCGAGGCCCTGAGGAGGCGGGACCCCGAGGGGGCCAAAAGGGCGGTGGAGGCCCACGTGTACCGCTTCCGCGACCTGGTGGTGGCCAGGCTGAGGAAAGGAGGGGTATGAACCTGGACTTGGTCTATCGGCAGGCGGTGCTCTCCGTGGCCGGGAACCCCAGGGTGGAGGCCCTCATCAAGGGGCGGGCCCGGAGCCTGGTGCGCCGCTACGTGGCGGGGGAGACCCTGGAGGAGGCCCTTGGGGTGGCGGAGAGACTTCAGGCCCAAGGGGTGCACGCCATCTTGGACCTCTTGGGGGAGATGGTGGGGAGCGAGGAAGAGGCCCGGGCCTTCCAAAGGGGAATCCTGGAGTTGGTGGGGAGGGTGGCGGAGCACCCCTGGCCCAAGTACATCTCCTTGAAGCTAACCCAGTTGGGCCTGGACCTTTCCGAGGACCTGGCTCTCCTCCTCCTCCGGGAGATCCTAAAGGAAGCGGAGCCCAAAGGGGTCTTCGTGCGGATAGACATGGAGGATTCCCCCCGGGTGGAGGCCACCTTGCGCCTTTACAGGGCCTTGCGGGAGGAGGGGTTTAGCGGGGTGGGCGTGGTTCTCCAGAGCTACCTTTTCCGCACGGAGAGGGACTTTTGGGAGCTCCTCCCCTACCGGCCCAACCTGCGCCTGGTGAAGGGGGCTTACCGGGAGCCCAAGGAGGTGGCCTTCCAGGATAAGCGCCTCATAGACGCCGAGTTTTTGCACCTGGGGAAGCTGGCCCTGAAGGAGGGGCTTTACGTGGCCTTCGCTACCCACGACCCCAGACTCATCGCGGAGGTGAAGCGCTACACCGAGGCCATGGGCATCCCCAAGGACCGGTTTGAGTTCCAGTTCCTCTATGGGGTCCGCCCCGAGGAGCAAAAGCGCTTGGCAGGGGAGGGGTACACCGTGCGGGCCTACGTGCCCTACGGCACCCATTGGTACCCCTACCTAAGCCGGCGCATCGCCGAGCGTCCGGAGAACCTGTTTTTAGTGCTAAGAAGCCTTTTGGGCGGTTAGGAGGTTAAAGGAGGTAAGGCATGACGGTGGAACCTTTTCGCAACCAACCCATAGAGACCTTTGGGATGGATGAGGCCAAGCGGGAGATGCGGGAGGCCTTGAGGCGGGTCAGGGCCGAGTTTGGCCGCCACTATGGCCTTTACATAGATGGGACATGGGTGGACACGAAGGAGAAGATCCTATCCCACAACCCTTCCGCCCCCAGCGAGGTGGTGGGGAGCACCGCCAAGGCGGGGGTGGCCGAGGCGGAGGCGGCCCTAGAGGCGGCCTGGCGGGCCTTTAAAGCCTGGAAGGACTGGCCCCAGGAGGACCGTAGCCGCCTCCTCTTAAAAGCTGCGGCCCTCATGAAGCGGAGACGGCGGGAGCTGGAGGCCACCTTGGTCTACGAGATCGGCAAGAACTGGCTCGAGGCCAGCGCCGAGGTGGCCGAGGCCATAGACTTCCTGGAGTACTATGCCCGCCAGGCCCTTAAGTACAAGTACCCCTCGGTGGAGGTGGTCCCCTACCCCGGGGAGGACAACGAAAGCTTTTACATCCCCTTGGGGGCGGGGGTGGTCATCGCCCCCTGGAACTTTCCTATCGCCATCTTCACCGGGATGATCGCCGGGCCGGTGGCGGTGGGGAACACGGTGGTGGCCAAGCCCGCGGAGGACACGGTGGTCATCGCTGCCAAGGTGTTTGAGATCTTCCACGAGGCGGGCTTTCCCCCTGGGGTGGTGAACTTCCTGCCGGGCAAGGGGAGCGAGGTGGGGGCCTATTTGGTGGAGCACCCCAGGACCCGGTTCATCAACTTCACAGGGAGCCTGGAGGTGGGGCTTTGGATCCACCAGGCCGCCGCCAAGCTGGCCCCGGGCCAGCGCTGGATCAAGCGGGTTTTCCTGGAGCTCGGCGGTAAGGACGCCATCATCGCGGACGAGACCGCCGATTTGGACGCCGCCACCGAGGGCATCCTCATCTCCGCCTACGGCTTCCAGGGGCAGAAGTGTTCGGCGGCCAGCCGTCTCATCGTGACGGAAAGGGCCTTTGAGCCCCTGATGGAAAGGGTTTTGGCCCGGGCTGAGCGCCTGGTGGTGGGTCCTGCGGAGGAGAACCCCGACCTGGGCCCCGTGGCCAGCCAGGCCCAGGAGAAAAAGATCCTCTCCTACATAGAGATTGGCCAGAAGGAAGGCCAGCTGGTCCTGGGGGGGAAGCGCCTGGAGGGGGAGGGCTACTTCATCGCCCCCACCATCTTCACCGAGGTGCCGCCCACCGCCAAGATCGCCCAAGAGGAGATCTTCGGCCCGGTGCTTTCCGTGATCCGGGTGAGGGACTTCGGCGAGGCCCTCGAGGTGGCCAACAACACCGTCTACGGCCTCACAGGTGGGGTTTATTCCCGCAAGCGGGAGCACCTGGAAAGGGCCCGGCGGGAGTTCCACGTGGGGAACCTCTATTTTAACCGCAAGATTACCGGAGCCCTGGTGGGGGTCCAGCCCTTTGGTGGCTTTAACCTTTCCGGCACCGACACCAAGGCCGGGGGGCCCGACTACCTCCTCCACTTCCTGCAGATGAAAACGGTGGCGGAAAGATTCTGATGCTTTCCCCTTGATAGGGACCCCGCTAGAGGCTCCCCGTAGGCTTCGCCGAGGAAGGCTTAGGGGTCCGGCATAGGTACCTTACCCAGGGAAGCCCATGTCCCCCTGGACGCCAGGGGCGCCTTGGGCTATCCTTGGGGCATGAGCTCCTTTGCCGCCCGCTGGTGGCCCGGCTAGGCCCCGGGGCGGATGGGCTTTTTCCCCGGGGCTATGGGCCCCGGGGGTTTTTGTAAGGAGAGACATGGAAACCATCAGGCCCTTTGGCAAAACCCTCCTGGCGGACCTGGAAACCCCGGTGACCGCTTACCTGAAGCTTTCGGAAAAGGCCCCGGTGAGCTTTCTTCTGGAGTCGGTGGAACGGGGGAGGCAAAGCCGCTTCTCCATCATCGGGGTAGGGGCAAGGCGCACCTTTCGCCTAAAGGATGGGGTCTTCACCATCAATGGCCAACGGGTGGAAACCCAGGATCCCTTACGTACCCTTTACCAGGCGGTCCACGCCCCCCTTGGGCAGCCCGAAGGGCTCCAGGGGGCAGGCCTCCCGCAGCCCGACCTCCCCCCCTTCCTCGGGGGGGTGGTGGGGTATGCCGCCTACGACCTCATCCGCTCCTACGAGCGCTTGCCCTCCCTGAAGCCCGACGACCTGGGCCTTCCGGACCTCCTTTTCGTGGAGCCCGAGGTGGTGGCGGTCTTTGACCACAGCAAAAACCTCCTGCACCTGGTGGTCCCCACCCCTGACCCAAAGGAGGCGGAGGACCGCCTTCGCTGGGCGGAGGAGAAGCTTAGGGGTCCACTGCCGGGCGTGCCGGGGCAGGGCCCTGGGGGAAGGGCCCGGTTTGAGGCCGACATGAGCCGGGAGGAGTACTTGAGGGCAGTGGAAAAGGCCCTGGACTATATCCGCGCCGGGGACATCTTCCAGGTGGTCCTCTCCTTGAGGCTTTCCTCCCCCCTCACCGTGCACCCCTTCGCCCTGTACCGGGCCCTGAGGAGCGTGAACCCAAGCCCCTACATGGGCTATCTGGACCTGGGGGAGGTGGTCTTGGTCTCGGCCAGCCCCGAAAGCCTCCTCCGCTCCGACGGCCGCAAGGTGGTCACCCGGCCCATCGCCGGCACCCGGCCCCGGGGAAGGGATGAGGAGGAGGATAGAAGGCTTGCGGAGGAGCTTCTTAAGGACGAGAAGGAGAGGGCTGAGCACGTGATGCTTTTGGACCTTTCCCGAAACGACATCGGCCGGGTTTCCGCCTTCGGCACGGTGCGGGTCCTGGAGCCCATGCACGTGGAGTACTACTCCCACGTGATGCACCTGGTGTCCACGGTGGAGGGCATTTTGGCCGAGGGCAAGACCCCCTTGGACGCCTTGGCCAGCGTGCTTCCCATGGGCACGGTCTCGGGGGCCCCCAAGATCCGGGCCATGGAGATCATTGAGGAGCTGGAACCCCACCGCCGGGGGCCCTACGGGGGAAGCTTTGGCTATCTGGCCTACCATGGGGCCATGGATGTGGCCCTTACCTTGCGCACCTTCGTGATCGCCGGGGGAAGGATGCACGTGCAGGCGGGGGCGGGCATCGTGGCGGACTCGGTGCCGGAAAGGGAGTACGAGGAGTGCTGGAACAAGGCCAAGGCCCTCTTGAGGGCGGTGGAGATGGCGGAGGAGGGGCTATGAGGGTTTTGGTGATCGATAACTACGATAGCTTTACCTACAACCTGGTCCAGTTCCTGGGGGAGCTTGGGGCAAGCCCCGTGGTGTGGCGCAACGACCGGTTTGCCCTCGAGGACGTGGAGGCCTTAAACCCCGAGCGCATCCTGATCAGCCCTGGCCCCTGCACCCCCTTGGAGGCGGGGCTATCCCTCCCCCTCATCGGTCGCTACGCCCCCCGCTACCCCATCCTGGGGGTCTGCCTGGGCCACCAGGCCATCGGCATGGCCTTTGGGGGCAAGGTGGTGCCGGCTCCCATCATCATGCACGGCAAGGTGAGCGAGATCCACCATGACGGCACCGGGGTCTTCCGGGGCCTTCCCAATCCTTTCCCCGCCACCCGGTACCACTCCTTGGTGGTGGAGGCGGTGCCCGAGGACCTCGTGGTGAACGCCTGGGTGGAGGAGGCGGGAGGGAGGACGGTGATGGGTTTCCGCCACCGCCACTACCCCACCCACGGGGTCCAGTTCCATCCGGAAAGTTACCTAACGGAAGCGGGTAAACTCATCCTCAAGAACTTTCTGGAGGACCCATGGAGACCGTGAAAAAGGTGCTTTTGGGAGAGGTGCTTACCGAGGAGGAGGCCTTTGGCCTTATGCGGGCCATGATGGCCGGGGAGGTCTCCCCGGTGAGGGCGGCGGGGGTGCTCACCGCCATGGCCTTAAGGGGGGAAACCCCTTCGGAGATGGCCGCCATGGCCCAGGCCATGCGGGAGGCGGCCTTGACCCTGAAGGTGAACCGCAGGCCCCTTTTGGACATCGTGGGCACCGGGGGTGACCAGAAGGGCCTTTTGAACCTCTCCACCCTGGGGGCCCTGGTGGCGGCGGCCGGGGGGGTGGCGGTGGCCAAGCACGGGAACCGGGCAGCCAGTTCTAAGGCGGGCTCGGCGGATCTCTTGGAGGCCCTGGGGGTCAACCTGGAAGCCCCGCCCGAGCGGGTGGGGGAGGCCATAGAGACTTTGGGCTTTGGCTTCCTTTTTGCCCGCCTCTTCCACCCCGCCATGCGGCATGTGGCCCCGGTGCGGGCTGAGCTTGGCATCCGCACCGTCTTCAACCTGCTTGGCCCCCTTACCAACCCCGCGGGGGCCGATCGGTACGTGCTGGGGGTCTTTAGCCCCAGGTGGCTTTCCCCCATGGCCGAGGCCCTAGGGCGCCTGGGGGCCCAGGGGATGGTGGTCCACGGGGAAGGGGCGGATGAACTGGTCCTCGGGGAGAACCAGGTGGTGGAGGTGGGGAAGGGGGCCTACACCCTTCTTCCCGAGGAGGTGGGGCTTAAGCGGCTTCCCCTCGAGGCCCTGAAAGGGGGTTCCCCAGAGGAGAACGCCCAGCTGGCCACAAGGATTCTCAAGGGCGAGGAAAAAGGTCCCCATGCCCAAGGGGTGGCCCTGGCGGCGGGGGCGGGGTTCTATGTGGCGGGCAAGGTGGCCTCCCTGCGGGAAGGGGTGCGGCTTGCCCAGGAGGTCCTGGCCTCCGGGGAGGCCTACGGGCTTCTGCAGCGGTACGTGGCCTTTTTAAGGGGGTAACCCTCCACGAGGGACCCACCGGGTCCCCCACCTTGGTTTGGGACAGGGCAGGGTGGCCTTATACCCTTTTCTCGTGTTTCGTTCCACGAGTTCTAGTAGAGATGTCGCCTATCCAAGGGCTTTTCCGGGGCCACCACCCTGGCGCAAGCCAGGGTGGGGCGGTATTAGACCCAGCTCACCGCCCCGAAGGTGTCCTCCCTCCTGGGGCTGGTGGAGAAGAGGACCACCGGCACCCCGGTGTACTCCTCAATGAGCTCTAGGTAGCGCCTTAGGGAAGGGGGAAGCTCCTCCCGGCTTCGCACCCCAAAGAGGTCCCCCCAGCCCTCCAGCTCCAGGTAGCGCACCGCCTCCGGGCTGGCCTCCCCGGGCCGGGCCCCGTCCAGGTACTCCACCGCCACCTTCACCTTCTCCAGGCCGGAAAGCACGTCCAGCTTGGTGATGGCCAGGCCGTCAAAGCCGTTCACCTCACAGGCGTACTTGAGGGCCACCAGGTCCAGCCAGCCCACCCGCCTGGGCCTCCCCGTAGTGGTGCCGTACTCCCCGCCCTTTTCCCTAAGGTGGTGGGCTAAGTCCCCGCTAAGTTCCGTGGGGAAAGGGCCTTCCCCCACCCGGGTGGCGTAGGCCTTGGCCACCCCGTAGACCTTGGTGATGGCCTTGTGGTTAAGCCCCGTGCCCACCAGGATGCCCCCCACCGTGGGATGGGAGCTGGTTACGTAGGGGTAGGTGCCGTAGTTGAGGTCCAAAAGGGTGGCCTGGGCCCCTTCAAAGAGGAGGCGTTTGCCCCGCTTGAGGGCTTCCCGCAACAGGCTCCCCGTGTCGGCCACGAAGGGGGCCAGGATCTCCCGCATGCGCTGAAGGTCGGCTAGGGCCTTTTCCTCCGTGTCCCAGCCGGCCTCCCGGGTGGAGTTGGGCTTTTCCAGGAGGAGGCGGCGCACCCGTTCCCTCAAGACGTCCTCCTTTAAGAGGTCCCCGGCCCGTATCCCCACCCTCCTCGCCCGGTCGGAGTAGGCGGGGCCGATGCCCCGTCCGGTGGTGCCCACGAAGTTGTGGCGGCTTTCCACGTGCTTGTGGTGGGGAAGGACCAGGTGGGCCCGTTCGGAAACCAGCACCTGGGGGTTAAACCCCTCCTTCCTTAGGGCCTCGAGCTCCTCCTGGAAGCGGAAGGCGTCTATGACCATGCCATCCCCCAGGATGTTCACCGCATGGGGGTGGATGACCCCCGAGGGCAGGAGGTTCAGCTTGAAGACCCGCCCCTCGGCCACCACGGTGTGGCCGGCGTTGGCCCCCCCTTGGTAGCGGATCACGTAATCGGCCTCTTGGGCGAGGGCGTCCACCACTTTCCCCTTACCCTCGTCCCCCCACTGGGCTCCGATGATGGCGACTCCCGGCATCCCCTAAAGCTTACAGAAAAGAGGGATGTGGGGGGCCATAATGCCCCGGACTTTCAGTCCGGGGATACATGGGTCAGCGAAGCTACATTAGCCCCCCACAGTGGGCTACACTAAAAACAAATGGTCCAGCGGTGTATGCCCACCCTGGACCCGGCACCACCTGAGTGGAAGGTGATGCACATACAGAATAGCACCTACAAGAAGGCTTTCAAGTACCGCCTCTACCCCACCAAACCCCAAAGGCGGGACCTGGAGAAGGTACTTTCCTTGTGTCGTCAACTCTATAACGCCGCTCTACAAGAGAGGAGGGACGCCTATAGGAAAGCCCAAAAGTCTATCAGTGCCCATGAGCAGATGGGGTATCTCCCCCAAATACGGACCGAACTTCCGGGGTATAAACTTGTCCATTCCCAAGTTCTGCAGGATGTGATAAAGAGGGTAGACAGGGCCTTTCAAGGTTTCTTCCGGCGGGTCAAGGAGGGACAAAGGGCTGGTTATCCACGTTTCAAAGGAAAAGGACGCTACGACTCCTTCACCTTCCCCCAGGCCGGGACTACCGGGGTCAAACTCCAAGAAGGGGGGAAACGGGTTCTCCTATACGGCATCGGCTCGGTGAAGCTGAAGCTTCATCGTCCTCTGGAAGGCAGGATCAAGACGGCTACGGTAAAGCGGGAAGGGGATGACTGGTACATCATCTTCGTCTGTGAGGTGGACCCCAAGCCCCTACCTCCCAACGACAATCAGGTGGGGATAGACCTGGGTACCAATCCCTACTTTCTTGTCACCTCTGAAGGGGAGATGGTAGAAGCTCCCCGCTACTACCAGAAGACCCAAGAGAAGCTGGCCAAAATACAAAGGGAGCTCTCCCGAAAGAAAAGGGGTAGCAACCGGTATAAGAAGGCTAGAGAACAGCTTGCCAAACTGCACCGAAAAATCGCCAATCAGAGAAAAGACTTCCACCACAAACTTGCCAGGAAGCTCGTAAACCGTTATGGCACCATTGTCCATGAAGACCTGAACATAAACGGACTATCCCGTTCTCCTCTTGCCAAAGGGCTACTCGACGCAGGGTGGGCGCAGTTTCTCCAAATCCTTGCCTACAAAGCGGCAGAAGCTGGTAGGCGGGTCATCAAGGTAGACCCCAAGTACACAAGCCAAGATTGCCCTGTCTGCGGTCACCGGGAGAAGAGGCCCCTGTGGGTCAGGGAGTTCACGTGTCCCTCTTGTGGGGCTCTCCTCCATCGGGACGTGGCGGCGGCAGTGAACATCTTGGCTAAGGCCTGGGTCAGCCGAAAGGCTACCTTGCCGGGGCCTTCGGGGACAGGTTTAAGCTTGTCCCCGAGAAGCCCCGCTCTACAAGATAGCCTTACGGCTGACTAGAGCGGGGAGTTGTCACGCCAAACGGAAGGGGTTGAAGTCCGTGTCCCGGTCGTAGACGTCAAGCCCCTCCACCCGCTTGAGGAAGCCCACCACCCCGTAGGTGATGGGGAGCATGAAGGCCTCCACGCCCACCTTGAAGACGTAGTTGGAAAGGAAGACGGCGAGGAGCACCTCCGGGGGGAAGACTCCGTAGAAGGCCACCAGGAGGAAGATGCCCGTGTCCAGTCCCTGGCCCACCAGGGTGGAGGCGAGGGCCCTCAGCCAGAAGAAGCGCCCCTCGGTCTTCACCTTCAGCTTGGCCAACACGTAGGCGTTGGCGAACTCCCCCACGAAGTAGGCCAGCAGGCTACCCAAGACGATCCTGGGGGTAAGGCCCAGGAGGAGGCCAAAGGCCTCGGCAAAGCGCTGGCTTTCCCCATCCTTGGGGGCGGGGAGGGCGGCCACCCCTTGGAAGGTGAGGGTGGCCAGGAGAAGGGCGAAAAATCCCAGCCAGATCACCCGGCGGCTACGCCGATAGCCGTAGACCTCGGTGAGCACATCCCCGAAGATGTAGGCCAAGGGGAAAAGCAGGGTACCGCCGTCAAAGGTGAAAGGCCCTAGGATCACCAGCTTGGTGGAGGCCACGTTGGAAACCAAGAGGACGGCGGCGAAGAGCACGGCGATCAGGTCCAGGTACTTCATTCCTCCTCCGGACGAAGGGAGGTGATGAAGGGCAGGTTGCGGTCAAACTGGGCCCGGTCCAGGCCGTAGCCGTAGACGTAGGCGTCCTCAATCTCAAAGCCCAGGTAGTGGATGGGCACCTCCACCTGGCGCCGGCTGGGCTTGGAGAGGAGGGCCGCCACCCGCACCGAGGCGGGCTTGCGGGCCTCGAGGTAGTCCAACAAGTAGGAAAGGGTAAGCCCCGTATCCACGATGTCCTCCACCACGATCACGTCCCGGCCATGGATGGGAAGGCGGAGGTCCTTTAAAAGCTCCACCTCGCCGCTTGTGCGGTAGGCGTTGCCGTAGGAGCTGATGGAGATGAAGTCCAGGGTGAGGGGCAAGGGGATGGCCCGTACCAGGTCGGCCATGAAGATGAAGGCCCCATTCAGGACGCAGATGAGGTGCGGGGTTTTCCCCTGGTAGTCCTGGGCGATCTGGGCTCCCAGCTCCTTCACCCGGTTTGCTATGGCCTCGGGGGGAATCTGCACGGGTCCGTTTCCCGCGGTGAACATGGACCTCATTCTAAGGGGATTTCCCGCAGGAGGGCTTCCACCTCTTCCGCGGTAAGCCTCCGCCACCTTCCTGGGGGCAGGCTGCCAAGGCGGATGGGGCCCACCTGAAGCCTCAGGAGGCGCTTTACGGGATAGCCCACCCTCTTCAGCATCCTCCGCACCTCCCGCTTCCGGCCCTCCGCCAGGGTGAGGAAGGCCCCACCGGGGGCCGGGCGGCAGGCCAGGGCCCGGGCGGGGCCATCCTCCAGCTCCACCCCCTCTAGAAGCCTCTGGCAGACGGACCTGGGCAGGGTCCCCCTTTCCGTCCAGACCCGGTAGACCTTCCTCACCCCATACCGGGGGTGGGTGAGGCGGAGGGTTAAGTGGCCATCGTTGGTGAGGAGGAGAAGCCCCTCCGAGTCCCGGTCCAGGCGGCCTATGGGGTGGAGGCCGGGGATAGGGGGCAGGAGGTGGAAGACCGTCTTTTGGGCGTGGGGGTCATGGCGGGTGGTGGTGTAGCCCCGGGGTTTGTGCAGGGCCAGGACTACCCTCTCGGCCAAGGGCTCCACCCGCTTCCCGTCCACCTCCACCACGTCCCCTGGGTTCACCTTCTGTCCCAAGGTGGCCACGGCCCCATTCACCCGCACCCGGCCCTGGCGGATCAGCTCCTCCGCTTGCCGGCGGCTTCCCAGGCCGGCTCGAGCCAGGAAGGCTTGCAGGCGCAAGGGTCTTTTCATGTTAAAACTGGGGCTTCCTCTTCTCCTTTAGGGCCCTTAGCCCCTCCTCCAGCTCCTCCCCTTGGAACCCCAAAAACTCCAGGGCCAAGGAGACCTCAAAGTGGGGCAAGAAGGTGCGGAACCAGTTGTTTAGGGCGTGCTTGGTGAAGTTCAGGGCCTCCTTGGGGCCTTCGGCCAGGCGGGTGGCCACCTCGAGGGCCTTCTCGTACACCTGGTCGTCCTCCACCGCCAGGGCCACCAGGCCCAGCCTTTCCGCCTCCTCCCCGGTGAGGGGTTCGCCCAGGAGAAGGTGGTACTTGGCCTTGGCCATGCCTAAAAGAAGGGGCCAAAGGAGGACCGCATGGTCCCCGGCGGCCACCCCAAGCCGCAGGTGGCCGTCCAGAAGCCTGGCCCCCTTGCCCGCCACCACCACGTCGCTGGCTAGGGCCAAGGCCAGCCCCGCCCCCACCGCCACCCCTTCCACGGCCGCCACCACGGGCCTGGGGAAGTCCAGGGGTCCTAGGACCAGCTCCCGGGCCTCCCAAAAGACCCGCAAGAGGGCCCGGTGGGAGGCGCGCATCTCCTCAATCAGGGCGAAGGAGCCCCCGGCGGAGAAGACCCCACCCTCGCCCCTTAAGAGGACGGTCCTAACCTCTTCCAGCTCCCGGAGGTCCCGCCAGATCCGGGCCAGGTCCCGGTGGGCCCCTGGGCCCAAGGCGTTCAACTTCTCGCCCTTTAGGGTGATCCCCAGCACCCCGGGCCGGGGCCAGGCGAGGGCGAGGCTGGGGTAGCGGTCCTGTAGGTCCATGCTTCCATTCTTCATCCTTGCGTAATGGTGATACAATCCCCTAGGCATGGCCCTCTATGCGGTGGACAAGCCCCTCCACCTCACCTCCCATGACGTGGTGGAGGAGGCGAGGCGCCTTCTCTCTACCCGCCGGGTGGGGCATACCGGCACCCTGGATCCCTTGGCCACGGGCCTTCTCCTCCTGGTTTCCGACGAGGGCACCAAGTTGGTCCCCTTCCTCTCGGGGGAGGAGAAGGAGTACATCGCCTGGGTTTCCTTCGGGGCCACCACCCCCACCCTGGATGCGGAAGGTCCCATAAGCGAGGAGGCCCCGGTGCGCTTTGACCGCAAGGACCTGGAGAGCGTGCTCCCTTCGTTTTTGAAGCTGAAAGAGCAGGTGCCTCCCCTCTACTCCGCCATCAAGGTGGGGGGGAAAAGGGCCTACGAGGTGGCCCGGGAGGGAAAGCCCTTGGAGCTGGGCCCAAGGCCGGTAAAGTACCTGGAGGTGGAACTCCTGGCCTTGGACCCCGGGCCCATCCCCCATCCCATCGCCCCCTCGGCCAAGGGCTGGCGGCTTGCGGAAAAGGCCGGGCGCAAGGTGGAGCTTCCCAAGCCCTTGGGGCCCTACCCCACCGCGGTGATCCGCCTGGTGGTGGGCCCCGGCACCTACGTGCGGGCCTTTGCCCGGGACCTGGGGGAGAGGCTCAAGACCAAGGCCTTTCTCTCCGGGCTGGTGCGCACCCGCATCGGCAAGGTGGGGTTGGAGCGGGCGGTGAAGCTTTCCGAACTCTCCCCGGAAAAGGCCATCCCCGAAACCGATGTTCTGCCCTTTCCCGTGGTGGAGCTTTCCCACACCGAGGCCCGGCGCGTTTTGGAAGGGGTTCCTTTGCCCATCCCGGCTTTGGGCTATGTGGCCTTGGTGGATTCCCGGAGGAGGCTTCTGGCCATCGCTGAGGGCGACGGCTTCAAGCTCAAGATACGGCGTGTCTTTGTAAAGGAGGCCTAGTATGGTGATCGGCGTACCCAAGGAGATCAAGACCCTGGAAAACCGCGTGGCCATGACCCCAGGTGGGGTGGAAAGCCTGGTCAAGCGGGGGCATACCGTGCTGGTGGAACGGGGAGCAGGCCTAGGCTCCGGCCTATCCGATGCCGAGTACGAACGGGCCGGAGCCGAACTCGTAAGCCGGGAGGAAGCCTGGGGAGCGGAGATGGTGGTGAAGGTGAAGGAGCCCCTTCCCGAGGAGTACCCCTTTTTGCGCCCCGGGCTTATCCTCTTCACCTACCTCCACCTGGCCGCGGACCGTACCCTAACCGAGGCCATGTTGGGAAGCGGGGTCACGGGGATCGCCTACGAAACCGTGCAGCTTCCCGATGGTTCCTTGCCCCTCCTGGTACCCATGAGCGAGGTGGCGGGGCGCATGGCCCCTCAGGTGGGGGCCCAGTTCCTGGAGAAGCCCCATGGGGGCCGGGGGGTGCTCCTGGGCGGGGTGCCGGGAGTGGCCCCGGCCAGCGTGGTCATCCTGGGGGGTGGCACCGTGGGCACCAACGCCGCCAAGATCGCCTTGGGCATGGGGGCCCAGGTGACCATCCTGGACGTGAACCATAGGCGCCTGCAGTACCTGGACGATATCTTTGGGGGCCGGGTGGTCACCCTCACCGCCACGGAGGCCAACATCAAGAAGAGCATCCAGCACGCAGACCTTCTCATTGGGGCGGTTTTGGTGCCGGGGGCCAAGGCCCCCAAGCTGGTGACCCGGGACATGCTCCCCCTCATGAAGGAGGGCTCGGTGATCGTGGACGTGGCCGTGGACCAAGGGGGGTGCGTGGAGACCATCCGCCCCACCACCCATGCCGAACCCACCTATGTGGTGGAAGGGGTGGTGCACTACGGGGTGGCCAACATGCCGGGAGCGGTGCCCAGGACCAGCACCTTCGCCCTCACCAACCAGACCCTCCCCTACGTGCTGAAGCTGGCGGAAAAAGGCCTGGAAGCCCTCCTGGAGGATAGCGCCCTCCTTAAAGGATTGAACACCCATAAGGGGCTTCTCACCCACCCCGGTGTGGCCGAGGCCTTCGGCCTGCCCTATACGTCCCCCGAGGAGGCCCTAAGGAGGTAGGATGGCCGGCCGTGTGACGGTAACCGAAGGCGCCTTGGCCTCCTTGTTGGCCCTGGCGGCGCACGAGGTGCCGGGGGTGGTGGGGATGGCCCCCGCGGGGCTTAAGGACCAGGTGGTGCGCATCCTAGGCCGGCAGGAGGCCAGCGAGGGGGTGGTGGTGCGCCAGGACCCGGCTCACCCTGGCCGGTACACCGCGGACTTCTACGTGGTGGTGGCGGTGGGGACCCGGATTCCCACGGTGGTGGAGTCCTTGGCGGAGCGGGTGGCCTATGCCGCCAAAAAGCTCGCGGGGGTGGAGCTTTCCCAGGTGCGGGTCCACGTGGTGGGGGTGGGGCGTGGCTAGCCTGGGGCCGGAGGAGCTTGCCGAAGCCTTCCGCTACGCCACGGATTGGTTTTCCGTGTTCGTGGAGGAGCTCAACGCCCTCAACGTCTATCCCGTGCCCGATGGGGATACCGGAACCAACATGCACCTCACCCTCCAGTCCGCCCGGCGGGAGCTGGACCTGGCGGACACCTCCAAGATGCCCGAGGTGGCCCGGGCCATCGCCTACGGGAGCCTTTTGGGGGCCCGGGGGAATAGCGGGGTGATCCTTTCCCAAATCCTTAGGGGCTTTAGCGAGGCCCTCCGCCAAAAGGAGGTGCTGGATGCCCCCACCCTGGCCGAGGCCCTGCGCCTGGGGGCGGAAACCGGCTATAAGGCGGTGATGAAGCCGGTGGAGGGGACCATCCTCACCGTGGCCCGGGCTGCGGGGGAAGGGGCTAGAGGGGAGGTCCTCGAGGAAGTCCTGGAACATGCCCTTAAGGCCGCCCGGGAGGCGTTGGAAGAGACCCCGGAGCTCCTTCCCGTTTTGAAGCAGGCAGGGGTGGTGGACGCCGGGGGTGCGGGGTATGTGCGCTTTCTGGAGGGCCTACGGGGGTACCTCCTGAGGTTACCCCTGCCCGAGCCCCCCAAGGTGGAGCGCTACGCCCAGACCGCCTTCGCCACGGAGGAGTTCGGCTACTGCACCGAGTTCCTCATGGAGGGGGTGGAGGTGCCTATTGAGAGGATCCGGGAGGCGGTGGCCCCCTTTGGGGACTCCCTCTTGGTGGTGGGGGCCGAGGGGTACGTGAAGGGGCACATCCACACCGATGACCCCGATGGCCTCCTGGCCACCGTGGCCCGCTTCGGCCGCATGGTGCGCACCAAGGTGGAGGACATGACCGAGCAGCACACGGAGATCCTGGCCATGGCGGGGGCAGGGGAGGGGGCCCCGCCCCCCACGGGCCTGGTGGCCGTGGCCCTGGGGCATGGGCCCACCCGGGCCTTCCGCAGCCTGGGGGCCCGGGTGGTGGCGGGAGGGCAGACGCAAAACCCCAGCGTGGAGGACCTGCTTGCCGCCATCAGGAGCGTGGCCAGCCCCAAGGTGATCCTCCTTCCCAACAACCCCAACGTCTTTTTGGCGGCGGAGAGGGCGGCGGAACTGGCCAAGGAATGGGGTAAGGAGGTGCATGTGCTGAAAACCCGCACCCTGGGCCAGGGCCTAGCGGCCGCGGTGCGCTACCTCCCCGAGGTGGAAGCGGAGGAGCTCCTTCCGGAGATGGAGGAGGCCATGAGGGGGGCGGTGACCCTCGAGGTCACCTGGGCCAGCCGGGATGTTGAGTTGGACGGGGTTAAGGTCTTAAAGGACAAGCCCATCGGCCTCCTGGATGGGAGGCTGGTCCTCATGGGGGAAACCCCAGAGGAGGTGCTGGAGGGCCTCATCCGCCTGGCCCAGGAGGGCAAGGAGGTCCTCACCCTTTTCCTGGGCCCCCATGCTTCCCGGGAAAGGGTCGAGGAACTGGCGGGGAAGTTTCCAGAGCTGGTGGTGGAGATCCTCCCGGGAGGGCCTGACCTCTACGCCTATCTGGGGGTCTTGGAGTAGCTAAAGAAAGCCTAAGCCCTTTCCCCCTTTCCCCGGGTTATCCTTGGGAAAAGGGGGGGTTATGTGGTGGGATAGGCCAGGAATAGGTAGGGGTTTGCTTGCCAGCCTTGTGGCCTTGGTGCTCGCGGGCTGCAACCTGCAGGGCACCCTACCGGTGAGCGGGGAGTTGCCCGTAGGGGGGTATGTCGTTGCCCAACTTCCCCCTGCCCAAGAAAGCGGGGGGGAGCTTCGTCCGGGGGTCAAGGTCTACCGGATCGTCCTTTCCCAAGATGGGGCGGTAACGGTAAGTGCGGTTTCCAGCGATTTGCAACTAAGGGCTCGGCTCCGCCTGGTGCTTTTGGACGACAAAGGGGTAGTGCAGGCGGTGAGCGTGGCCCGGAACTGGTTTGCCGCCCGGCTAGAACTTACCCCCCTTTCCCTGCGTCCCCAGATCACCACCGATCCCGGATACCGCCTGAACTTCGAGGGGCAGGCGGGCCAGGTCTTCTACCTGAGGGTGGAAAACTACGCCCTAAGCGAGGACCGGGTGACCCTGTACGCCAACGCCTTTAGCCCCAATCCAGCTGGAAAAGGGGAGGTCTTCACCACCGGCACCCGGCAGGGGGCCATAGAGTTCGTGGGGGAGTTTGACCGCTACGATGTCTCTTCCGCCACGGGGTACCTAAGGCTCACCTATTCCGGCCCCTTGGACCTGGTGGCCCTTCTGTACACGGGCCCCTCAGACCCCTCTCCTCTGGTCCTGGACCCGGTGATGGCCTGTGCCCCCATCTCCCCCGCCACCTTTTTGGTGGTGCGGGACCGGGGCTTGGTCCGGGCGGGGTTTGACGAGGGGAATAGCGGCCGCTACCGCCTGGAGATCTCCTCCACCCCTTGCCCCTAGGTTTTGGGTGGGAACGGATTGAGAGCTAGCTAAAGGGTCCTAAGGATTTTCTAATCTGGTATTTTCCGATAACGTCCCTTGGCGGGGCAGCCGCTTAGTGATCGGAATGGTTCCATGGCCCTTGGGGGCTGGCTTGGATGAGCCAGCCCCCTCATTCTTCTCAGAAAGCTCCAGGATTAACCCGCATACTCAAGGGCGCTATGCGGGGTTTCCTGATTCTGCTCCTCTTCGCCCTGGCCGTTGCCGGGGCTTGGGCCCAGTCTGGGGTACGAAAAAGCATGCTCCTCGAGGCCACCGCCTACACCTCCAGCGTCCGGGAAACCGACTCCACCCCCTTCATCACCGCCACAGGGATGCGCACCCGCCTGGGGGTTTTGGCGGTGAGCCCGGACCTCCTCAAGGTTTTGCCCTATGGTACCAAGGTGCGGCTTCGCGACCTGGGCTCGGTCTATGGCCGGGGCCGGGGACAGTTTGACTACCTGTTCCGGGATCGGGTCTTTGTGGTGGCCGACGTGATGCACCCCAGGATGCGGGAAAAGGTGGACGTTTGGCTTCCCGACCGGGCCACCGCCTTGCGCTTTGGCCGGAGGTTGGTGGAACTGGTGGTGGTGGAGTACCCCAGGCGCTAGGCCCCCGTATCCTAAGGGCGTGCGCTTTGCCCTCTTTCTGGCCCTAGCCCACCTCAAGCGAAGACCCTTGCAGACGGGACTCGCCCTTTTGGGGGTAGGGGTGGGGGTGGCGGTCCTCCTCACCGCCCTTTCCCTCACCAACGGCTTTGTGAGCGGCCTGGTGCGGGCCACCTTGAAGGCCTATCCCCATCTGGTCCTTTTCAGCTTGAGCGAGGAGCTACCTCCTTTTCCCGGGCGGGACCATCCCGGGGTGGAGGCCTACGCCCCCTTTGCTGCCACCAAGGCCCTTTTAACCCGCCCGGCGGAGGGCGCCAGGGGCCCGGGGGTGGACTTCGCCACCCTGGTGGGCCTGGGCCAAGGCGGGGAGGCCCTTTACCCGGAGCTGGGCCTAAGGCTGGAGCCCGGGGGCATCTATCTGGGCTCGGCCCTGCAGCAGTCTTTGGGGGCCTTTGTGGGGGATAGGCTTTACGCCATGTCCGCCACCCAGGAACGGGTGGAGCTTAAGGTCCTGGGGGCTTTCCGTACCGGTAACTATCTCCTGGATTCCGCCTATGCCTTTGTGGACCTAAAGACGGTGGAAAGGCTTTCCGGGATCAGGGCTCAAGGGTACCAGGTGCGCCTCAAGGACCCCTGGCGGGCCAAGGAGCTGGGTGGGGAACTGGCGGGTACCCGGTTCTTCCCCCAGGCCTGGCAGGACACCCAGCGCACCCTCTTGGAGCAACTCTCCTTGCAGAAGAGGGTTTTGGGCATCCTGATCTTCTTGATCGTGGCGGTGGCCGCCTTAGGGGTGGCTAACCTCTTGGTGCTCAAGGTGGTGGAAAAGACCCCGGAGATCGCCCTCCTTCGGGCCATGGGCGCCTCAAGGCTCACCGTGGGCTTGGTCTTTGCCCTCGAAGGGGTCTTTTTGGGCGTGGGCGGCGTGCTCCTAGGCAACCTCCTCGGCTATCTCCTTTCCCTTTATTTGGCCCTCCGCCCGGTGGACCTTCCCGGGGAGCTTTACTTCCTCACCCACCTGCCCGTGGAGATGCGCCTATCGGATTTCCTCTGGGTGAGCGGGGCAAGCCTTTTGGCCACTTTCCTTTCTGCTTTGCTGCCCCTCTTTCGCGCCCTAAGGGTCCAGCCTGGTGTCGTCTTGCGCTAGTTGCGCAAACGGGAGTTCTGCCCTAGACTCTTTAGGGCGGGCCGGTGTAGCTCAGCGGTAGAGCAACCGCCTCGTAAGCGGTAGGCCGCCGGTTCAAATCCGGCCACCGGCTCCAGAACCCCCCAGCCCCTCGAGGGCTGGGTTTTTCTTCGCCCCCCGGCTTGCCAAAAGAGGCCTAGCCCTGTACACTAATCAAGTTGAGGGCCCTCAGGGCCAGCCCCTGGCCCTGAGGGTGGTGCCCTGTGTGGGCAAAAGCCGGGGGAAGGCAACTCCCCCGGGTGGATCTTGAGAACACGGGGGCAAGTCCAAGAAGAAGGGAGTGGTGGCACTGCCGACGATCAACCAGCTGGTCAGAAAGGGCCGCGAGAAGGTCCAGAAGAAGAGCAAGGTTCCGGCCTTGAAGGGGTCGCCCTTCCGCCGGGGAGTGTGCACCGTGGTGCGCACCGTAACCCCCAAGAAGCCCAACTCCGCCTTGCGGAAGGTGGCCAAGGTGCGCCTGACCTCCGGGTACGAGGTTACCGCCTACATTCCTGGCGAGGGGCACAACCTGCAGGAGCACTCCGTGGTCCTCATCCGGGGTGGCCGTGTTAAGGACCTGCCGGGTGTGCGCTACCACATCGTGCGTGGGGTCTACGACACCCAAGGGGTGAAGGACCGCAAGAAGAGCCGCTCCAAGTACGGGACCAAGAAGCCCAAGGAGACCAAGGGCGCGGCTCCGGCCAAGAAGAAGTAGGTGAACTATGGCACGGAGAAGAAGAGCAGAGGTACGCCAACTCCAGCCCGACCTGGTCTACGGGGATGTGGTGGTGTCGGCCTTCATCAACAAGATCATGCGGGAGGGCAAGAAGAACCTGGCTGCCCGCATCTTCTACGAGGCCTGCCGCATCATCCAGGAAAAGACCGGGCAGGAGCCTTTGAAGGTCTTTAAGCAGGCGGTGGAGAACGTGAAGCCAAGGATGGAGGTCCGTTCCCGCCGCGTGGGTGGGGCCAACTACCAGGTGCCCATGGAGGTCTCCCCCAGAAGGCAGCAGTCCTTGGCCCTACGCTGGCTGGTCCAGGCGGCCAATGCGCGTTCCGAGCGGGGGGCTGCCGTGCGCATCGCCCATGAGCTCATGGACGCAGCCGAGGGCAAGGGCGGAGCGATAAAGAAGAAAGAGGACGTGGAGCGCATGGCCGAGGCCAACCGCGCCTACGCCCACTACCGGTGGTAAGCCATGGCGGTTAAGGTAGAGTACGACCTAAAGAGGCTCCGCAACATCGGCATCGCCGCCCACATTGATGCCGGTAAGACCACCACCACCGAGCGCATCCTCTACTACACCGGCAAGATCCACAAGATCGGGGAGGTTCACGAGGGTGCGGCCACCATGGACTTCATGGAGCAGGAGCGGGAACGGGGCATCACCATCACCGCCGCCGTGACCACCTGCTTCTGGAAGGACCACCGCATCAACATCATCGACACCCCGGGCCACGTGGACTTCACCATTGAGGTGGAGCGCTCCATGCGGGTCTTGGACGGGGCCATCGTGGTCTTCGACTCCAGCCAGGGGGTGGAGCCCCAGTCGGAGACGGTTTGGCGCCAGGCGGAGAAGTACAAGGTTCCCCGCATCGCCTTTGCCAACAAGATGGACAAGACGGGGGCGGACCTTTGGCTGGTGATCCGCACCATGCAGGAGCGCCTGGGGGCCAGGCCGGTGGTGATGCAGCTTCCCATTGGCCGGGAGGACACCTTCTCGGGGATCATTGACGTCCTAAGGATGAAGGCCTACACCTACGGCAACGACTTGGGCACCGATATCCGCGAGATTCCCATTCCGGAAGAGTACCTCCCCCAGGCCCGGGAGTACCACGAGAAGCTCATCGAGGTGGCCGCCGACTTTGACGAAAACGTGATGCTCAAGTACCTGGAGGGGGAAAGCCCCACCGAGGAAGAGCTGGTGGCGGCCATCCGCAAGGGCACCATTGACATCCAGATCACCCCCGTGTTCCTGGGTTCGGCCCTTAAAAACAAGGGCGTACAGCTTCTTCTGGATGCGGTGGTGGATTACCTGCCCTCCCCCTTGGACATCCCCCCTATCAAGGGCACCACGCCCGAGGGGAACGAGGTGGAGATCTACCCCGACCCCGAGGGTCCCCTGGCGGCCTTGGCCTTCAAGATCATGGCCGACCCCTATGTGGGCCGCCTCACCTTCATCCGGGTTTACTCCGGCACCATCACTTCGGGCTCCTACGTGTACAACACCACCAAGGGCCGCAAGGAGCGGGTGGCCCGGCTCCTAAGGATGCACGCCAACCACCGGGAGGAGGTGGAGGAGCTTCGGGCCGGGGACCTGGGGGCGGTGGTGGGCCTTAAGGAGACCATCACCGGGGACACCTTGGTGGGAGAGGGTGCTCCCCGGGTGGTCTTGGAGTCCATAGAGGTACCCGAGCCCGTCATTGACGTGGCCATCGAGCCCAAGACCAAGGCGGACCAGGACAAGCTCTCCCAGGCCCTGGCCCGCCTGGCGGAGGAGGACCCCACCTTCCGGGTTTCCACCCACCCCGAGACCGGGCAGACCATCATCAGCGGGATGGGAGAGCTCCACCTGGAGATCATCGTGGACCGCCTGAAGCGGGAGTTTAAGGTGGACGCCCACGTGGGCAAGCCCCAGGTGGCCTACCGGGAGACCATCACCCGCCCCGTGGACGTGGAGGGCAAGTTCATCCGCCAGACGGGTGGCCGTGGCCAGTATGGCCATGTGAAGATCAAGGCCGAGCCTTTGCCTCGGGGGTCAGGCTTTGAGTTCGTCAACGCCATCGTGGGTGGGGTGATCCCCAAGGAGTACATTCCTGCCGTCCAGAAGGGGATTGAGGAGGCCATGCAGTCGGGTCCCCTGATCGGCTTCCCCGTGGTGGACGTGAAGGTCACCCTCTACGATGGCTCTTACCACGAGGTGGACTCCAGTGAGATGGCCTTCAAGATCGCCGGCTCCATGGCCATCAAGGAGGCGGTGCAGAAGGGGGATCCGGTGATCCTCGAGCCCATCATGCGGGTGGAGGTCACCACCCCTGAGGAGTACATGGGCGACGTCATCGGTGACCTGAACTCCCGCCGGGGCCAGATCCTGGGCATGGAGCCCAGGGGGAACGCCCAGGTGATCCGGGCCTATGTGCCCTTGGCGGAGATGTTCGGCTACGCCACCGATCTGCGTTCCAAGACCCAGGGTAGGGGCTCCTTCGTCATGTTCTTTGACCACTACCAGGAAGTCCCCAAGCAGGTGCAGGAGAAGCTCATCAAGGGGCAGTAAGGATGCCTTTCGGGTAGGCCTTAGGGCCTACCCCGCATGGAGAAAGGAGAGCGAAGATGGCCAAGGGCGAGTTTATCCGTACGAAGCCTCACGTGAACGTGGGGACGATTGGGCACGTGGACCACGGGAAGACGACGCTAACGGCGGCGTTGACGTTTGTGGCGGCGGTGGAGAACCCGAATGTGGAGGTGAAGGACTACGGGGAGATTGACAAGGCGCCGGAGGAGCGTGCGCGGGGGATTACGATTAACACGGCGCATGTGGAGTACGAGACGGCGAAGCGGCACTATTCGCACGTGGATTGTCCTGGGCACGCGGACTACATCAAGAACATGATCACGGGTGCGGCCCAGATGGACGGGGCGATTTTGGTGGTATCGGCGGCGGACGGGCCGATGCCGCAGACGCGGGAGCATATTCTTTTGGCTCGCCAGGTGGGGGTGCCGTACATCGTGGTGTTCATGAACAAGGTGGACATGGTGGACGACCCGGAGCTTTTGGACCTGGTGGAGATGGAGGTGCGGGACCTTTTGAACCAGTACGAGTTTCCTGGGGACGAGGTGCCGGTGATCCGGGGGAGCGCGTTGTTGGCGCTGGAGGAGATGCACCGGAACCCGAAGACGCGGCGTGGGGAGAACGAGTGGGTGGATAAGATTTGGGAGTTGTTGGACGCCATTGACGAGTACATCCCCACGCCGGTGCGGGATGTGGACAAGCCTTTTTTGATGCCGGTGGAGGACGTGTTTACGATTACGGGTCGTGGGACGGTGGCCACGGGGCGGATTGAGCGGGGGAAGGTGAAGGTTGGGGACGAGGTGGAGATTGTAGGTTTAGCTTCTGAGACGCGGAAGACGGTGGTGACGGGTGTGGAGATGCACCGTAAGACGCTTTCGGAGGGTATAGCTGGGGACAATGTGGGGTTGTTGTTGCGGGGTGTAAGCCGGGAGGAGGTGGAGCGGGGGCAGGTGTTGGCGAAGCCTGGGAGCATTACGCCGCACACCAAGTTTGAGGCCTCGGTGTACATCTTGAAGAAGGAGGAGGGGGGCCGGCACACGGGTTTTTTCACGGGATACCGGCCGCAGTTTTACTTTCGGACCACGGATGTGACCGGGGTGGTGGAGCTGCCGGCGGGTGTGGAGATGGTGATGCCTGGGGACAATGTGACGTTTACGGTGGAGCTGATCAAGCCGGTGGCCTTGGAGGAGGGTTTGCGGTTTGCCATTCGTGAGGGTGGGCGGACCGTGGGCGCCGGCGTGGTCACCAAGATCCTGGAGT